>JAUWPF010000012.1 GCA_030611745.1 Chloroflexota bacterium
AAAGGGCATCCCTCAACCGAAGGATGCCCCGCATTAATAAGTGTATCTCTGAACCGCCGTATACCGAACGGTACGTACGGTGGTGTGGGAGGACGGGGGTTAATTACCCCCTCCTACCCGATTCTCCTTGTTTCTGCTCACACAGGGTGCTAGGGTAAAGCCGCCTTAACCTTGCTGGCGACATCTGAGGGCACCCAGCTAGTCCACAACGACTCGTATTCCTTCAGGAACCAGATGGCTGCCTCCCCGGTGCTTGCTTTGCTTTCTTGCATGTAGGCCAGCACCTTGTTGTTCTGGGCGCAGGTGGTTTCGTAGTTGCGGAGAAACTCCACTATATCTGGGGCTGTATCCAGGAGACTGGAATTA
This sequence comes from Chloroflexota bacterium, assembly GCA_030611745.1. Classification (GTDB taxonomy): domain Bacteria; phylum Chloroflexota; class Dehalococcoidia; order Dehalococcoidales; family JAUWPF01; genus JAUWPF01. The sequence goes on from JAUWPF010000012.1 coordinate 367, forward strand.
ACTATAATATTGACATGTGTGGGGGGGAAGGCACAGCCATAGGTGATCCCCCATAGGCTTGCATCAAAGGGTGGCTCCTCAATCGGAGTCATGTCAAACTTACCCAGCACCCAGGTCGGCGACCAGTAGTAGCCAAACCAGGGCTCATGCTTCTCATAGGCAGCGGCCATCGAACCGGACAGGGCAGCATCTGAGCCGGCGGGAAAGTCGGTATAGTACTCATCCAGTCCGTAAGTCTTAAGCTTCTTAGAATTAAGCTCTGTGCAGAGCCAGCCGGGGATGGAATTTATGAAGCGCCCCTTGGTCGGGTCCTCCGGGTCTTTGAATAGCTCCCAGTAATCAGCTATGCCAGAAACACTTATTCCTTCCGGCAGGTCACCATCCTCAATCATAAAGGTGGGCACCAGCCATCCCTGCCAGCTATCCGGGAAGTTAGAGCCCAGGTCAACACAATCACCGGAGCCAATGGCTTCATCATAGACCTTCTGGATGTTTTCGGTCCAGCTTTCCATATTTATATTGATATCCCCGCTCCTCAGACCTACCCATCCGGCAGCTGTCTCAGCAGCTATAAATTCTGAGGGCGGATAGCCATAGCCATGCTCCACAATGAAAGCGACAATACGGTTATGCACCTGAACGCTATCCCAGCTACAGTCGAGGAAGATAAGGGTCACCTTTGGCGTTGGTGTCGGGGTCGGAGTTGGCTCTGGTGTGGCACAGCCGGTCAAGGCTATACCGAGGCATAGCACTACCGCTAATACAACCGCTAGTATCTTTCTCATTTGTATGTTTCCTTTCTCATTCTCGTATTTTCTTGGAAGGTTCGGAAAAGGACCGGCCAACGTACTTCAGGAGTAGGCCGGGCCTTCTACCGGTTTTGGCATAAAAACCTCCTTCCGTCCTTGTTGATTTGCGGTCCAGAACGTGCTTCTCTATAGGTGAGGTGTGGTTTCACTCTACCAAGGAAGGGCTGGTGTGTCAAGGTCAAGGCTCCCCGGTTCAGTGAATTAATGGCTTTTCTAGCCTGCCTGTCCAATTTGTATCAGCCTGGTTCAGTCAGGCTAAAAGCCGTTAGCGAAGAATCTCGCTACCTTATCGGCAACTTCATCCTCGTATCCCTGCCAGAAGTGGTCGGCCCCGGAGATAACCTCGTACTCCTTGAGTTCAGGAATATCCCTGGCATACTGTTCAAGCTGCTGAGGCGGAATGATGAGGTCACGGTTGCCACTAATCATGAACTTTGGTTTGGAGCACTCTTTTAACTGCTGCCATCCCGAGTCTGATAGTGCCGGTGACACCATTGCCAGCAGGCTCACCCTCTCGTCCCGGACGGCAACAGGCACGCCAACACCGGCGCCGAAGGAATATCCCGCTAGCCCTATCCTCTCCCGGTCAATACCGAATGTTGAGGTGACGAGGTCCAGTGCCGCTTTAACATCCTCCTGTTCATCAATACCGCCTCCGTATTCACCGCCGCTCTTGCCCACTCCCCGGAAGTTAAACCGAAAGGCGGTAATTGAGTGTCGGGCTAAAGCCTGGCAGATAGCAAGGACGGTACTGCTCGACATGCTGCCGCCATAAAGGGAATGGGGGTGACAGACGATTACCGCCGGAGAAGGCCCGGTAACCAGGGGGAAATGCCATATCCCTTCCAGGAAGATATCTCCACAGGGGAAGGTAGTATGAACCTGTCTCAAGCTTCTTTTTCCCCTTCTTTCTCTCCTTCCGGTTTGCCCGTCTTCTCCTGCCACCAGGCTTTGAGTCTGGCTAAGACCTCTTTCTCAAAGCCCTGGTTGCCGGGGACATAGTAACGCTTACCCTTTTGAGAGCGGGGCAGGTTTTGTTGCTTGACAAAATGCCCCGGAAAGTCATGGGCATATTGATATCCCTTGCCGTAGCCCATGTCTTTCATCAGGGGCGTCACCGGGTTGCGCAGCTCAAGCGGCACTGATTCAGCCTGGCCCTGCTTGAGTTCGTCCTGGACCCGGGAATATGCCTGGTAGAGGGAATTACTCTTGGGGGCAGTGGCCAAGTAGACAGCTGCCTCGGCCAGGGCAAGGTCGCCTTCGGGCATGCCGATGAAGTGGACTGCCTGCTGTGCCGCCATGGCTATTACCAGTGCCTGGGGGTCAGCCATGCCTACATCCTCGGAGGCAAAGCGGACCAGCCTGCGGGCAATATAGAGCGGGTCCTCTCCTGCTTCCAGCATTCTGCCCAGCCAGTAGAGGGCAGCGTCAGGGTCCGAGCCTCGCATTGACTTGTGAAGGGCAGAGATGGTGTCATAGTGCTCTTCCCCTGTCTTATCATAGCGCAGCGCCCGGTGCTGGACGGCGTCCTCGATGGTGGACAGGGTGATGCGGCGTTTGCCGTCAGCATCGGGAGACGTGGTCAGGGAGGCTATCTCCAGGGCATTGAGGGCGACCCGGGCATCGTTGTTTGACATAAGGACAAGATGATTCAGGGCTTCTTCGGTCAGCTCCGTATTTAAGGCGCCAATACCCCTGAGTCTATCCTTCTGCGCCCTCAGGACTATGATACGGATTTCGTTCCCGGTAAGCGGGTGCAGGGGGAAGACCTGGCAGCGGGAGAGGAGGGGGGAAATAACCTCAAAGGAGGGGTTTTCGGTGGTGGCCCCAATAAGGGTGATGGTGCCATCTTCAACGAAGGGCAGTACCGCATCCTGTTGGGCTTTATTTAAGCGGTGAATCTCGTCAATGAAGAGAATGGTTTTCTGCAGGTGCATCCGGCGGCGTTCCTTAGCTTCGTCTATTATTCGCCTGAGTTCGGTGACCCCGGCACTGACAGCGCTCACCGGGCTGAAGCGTGACTCGGTAGTATTGGCGATAATGTAAGCCAGTGTTGTCTTACCGCTGCCCGGTGGCCCCCACAGAATCATTGACGGTAGCTGGCCAGCCTCAATCGCCTTCCGCAGTACCCGCCGCTCGCCTACCAGGTGTTCCTGGCCAACAAAGTCATGGAAGCTGTCCGGCCTCATTCGTGCCGCCAGCGGTGCCTCTCCTTTCATCCGTTCCTCAGCTTGATGCTCGAACATATCCATGGTGCACCCCCTGGCAACTTAAGCGCTGCCGCTGATATTCTCAACAGTGGAGTCACTGGCACCATGCGGCTCTGCCAGTATCTCGATTACCTCTTTAACCAGCCGCGGGTAAAATTCAGGGGTCAGTCCCCTGTCACCGTAGTCTCCTTATTATCCAGTCCCGGCGGCTGAAGATTTCATGAAAGAATACCCCGGTGGGCATTTGTACCTTTTTACCTCGAAACGATATAGTTTTACCGGCTCATCGGGGGAAATCCCTGCCTTCTGGCGGCAGATATCGAGCTGGTAGTCCACCGTGTCAACCCCCTCGAGGTCGGGCAGCAGCAGCCCCCGCCTCCACCCCGCCTCCACTATCGCCCCGTACCTCCTGGGGTCTAGCTGGTCCTTGCTCTCGATAGGCTCAGGCTGGGTCAAGACATCCACATTATAAGTAAGCTCATTAAGCTCATCGGGGCTGATGGGGGGAAAACGGGGGTCTCTGGTGGCCGAGCTGATGGCATTGGTGATAATTTCCTCGGCGATGTTCCGCATCTGGGGTTCGATAGTACCAATGCAACCCCGCAGTTCGTCGAACTTGTGAATGGAAACGAATACCCCTGCCTTCCCCCGCATCTCGGGGGTAAGTTTGGGTGGTGGGGGGGTCTTTCCTTCCCTGACGTAGGTCTCCACTGTCTCCCGGGCCAGCTTCATCAGGGGAGAGGGCTCTCTTGCGGTTATTATTACCCCGGCATAACCAACTACGCTGGAATAATCACCCGTGATATCACCGCTGGTCTGATATTTAACCAGTTCCGCTCCCTTTGCCCCTAGTTCTTTGGCTGCTGAAATAAGGCTGACTGCCGGGGCATAGCCGCACATGGTTATATCAAATTTCCCGACCCGTTTCAGGAGTTCGTCCTCATCCAGTTTGAGAATCGCTTCGATGGCTTTGAAGTCCTTCGTCCGGGCAGATTCCCGGGGTTCGTAGTGGGTCATGTCGCTTGAGGCGATGATTACGACCTTTCTCCCCAGTGCCTTGACTGCCCTGGCGATTTCCTTACCTATCTCCTTGTAGGTGTCGCCGGTAGCGTAGGCAAGTACGATGGGCACGAGCTTAATATCCGGCTTGAAATACTGCAGGAATGGCAGCTGGACCTCGATAGAGTGTTCCGATAGATGTGCCACGTAGTCGTCTTGCAGGTAGCTGGATGTGGTTAGAATCCGCTCTGCCAGTTCAGAATCAATCTCTATCTCTCCTAAAGGTGTCTTCCATGTGCCCTGGGTCATAATACTCAGCGGCTTTCCACTGCCGGTATGGCTGGGGCCGATAATGATAAAGGTGTCTTTGAACTCGATTCTGGATATGGTGGCCCCGGCTACCGGCCCTGAGTAGATGTATCCGGCGTGGGGCGAGATAAGCCCGATTACCTCTTCTCGGGGGGCCCTGTCATTGACCAGCTTGCCAATCATTGCCTTGAGCTGGGCTGGTGATTCTGGGTAGAATTGTCCGGCGACAACCGGTTGCCTGGTCATTATGCCTCCTCCTTTACCCGGGACGTCCTGAAGTTAAGCTCTGCCCCGCAGAACTTACAGCTTGAACCATCAAGACCTACCACCTCGGTCTGGTAGCCGAACCTCCGCACGATGAGCTTACCGCAGTTGTAGCAGAAGGTGTTCTCACTCCTGTGTCCGGGGACATTACCGGTATAGATAAACTTGAGTCCGGCCTTTTGCCCGATACTGCAGGCATGCTCCAGGGTAGCTACCGGAGTTGGTGGTAGATTCATCATATGGTGCTGAGGGTGGAAGCGGGTTACATGCCACGGCGTCAGCTCACCGAGCTCATCTTTTATCCAGCGGGCAATCCCCTCGAGTTGTACGTCATCGTCATTCATGCCGGGGATAATATTGGTCACCACCTCGATATGCATGCCCCATTTGTCTTTGGCCCGCCGGGCTACCTCGAGTATTCCCTGCCAGTGCCTTATCCTGGCCAGATTGCGGTAAAGGGAATCAGAGAAACCCTTAATATCGACCCGCCAGGCGTCGAGATATGGCCCGATGGCATCCAGCGCCTCGGGACTGAGGTAACCATTGGTCACATAGGCGGTATAGAGGTTATTCTCCTTGGCCAGCCTGGCCGAGTCCAGGGTATATTCGAACCAGATACTGGGCTCATTGTATGTCCAGGCAATACCCCGGCACTGGTAGCGTTTCGCCAGCTCGATAGCGGCTTCGGGTTGAACTTCCCGGGAGCCCCGCCACGGCTCACTGGCCTCGGGACAGGAGATTTCCCAGTTCTGGCAGTCCTGGCAGTGGAAATTACAGCCCCAGCCACCGATGGAGAAAGCGAGGCTGGCGGGGAAGAAGTGGAACAGGGGCTTTTTTTCAATCGGGTCAGCGGCGATTGATGATGCCTGGCCGTAGTTCATGTTATACAGGATGCCACCTTCGTTGCGATACATCCGGCAGACGCCGGACTTACCCGGACCTATCGTGCAATGCCACTGGCAGATGTGGCACCGCACCCTGGAGCCAGGCAGTTTTTCGTAGAGCATTGCCTCATGCATTGTTAGCCTCTTAACCTAATTATATCACTCAACTACTATCAATTATAAGCCTGCTGGCCGGGGGTATATCCCCCTTTCCCTTGACGGCCTGGCGAGCACTGGCTAAACTTGGTAGGAATTATGAGAGTCATCGGTCTTACGGGTGGTATCGGCAGCGGCAAGAGTACGGTGTCCCGGTTTCTGGCGGAGCTGGGGGCAGTCGCTATCGATGCCGATAAAGTAGGCCATGAAGCCTTCAAGCCCGGTACCGAGTCCTGGAAGGAGATAATCGCCGCTTTTGGCAGGGAAGTTCTTACTCCCGGTGGCGAGATTAACCGCCAGAAGCTGGGGGAAATAGTGTTCGGTAAGCCCGAGCTTCTCTCACGGCTTAATCAGGTAATGCATCCCCGGGTGTATGATATGGTGAAGGCTCAGTTCGAGGAGTACCGGCAGCAGGGAGTAAAAGTTGTGGTGCTTGAAGCCCCGCTGCTGGTTGAGGCTAGTACCAAGGGGGCTTCACTGATAGAACTGGTTGATGAAGTATGGGTTACGGTAGCCTCTGAGGCTACCGTAGTCAGACGGCTTGAAGAACGTTCTGACCTGTCCCGGGAGCAGGCCCTGGCTCGAATTGAGTCACAGCTATCTTCCAGGGAGCGGATAAAGCGCGCCGATGTTGTAATCAATAATGATGGAGACCTTAGTGACCTGAAGGCCATGGTAGAGGAACTCTGGCAGCGCCTTAATGCCCGGCGTCCCTGATTGGCTCGCAGTTAGTTGCATTTCACAGGAGCAGTCTGCTAAAATACATTAGCAGTGGAGGTTTGAAATTTACGCTATTATCGAGACGGGCGGCAAGCAGTGTAAGGTGGCCCCCGGTGAAACCATTGATGTAGAGCGCCTCAATGCGGCTGAGGGCGAGAGCGTTGAGCTGGACAGGGTGCTATTTGTCGCTGATGCCGATAAGGTGGCGGTGGGTACCCCTCTGGTTCCAGGAGCGAAGGTGGTTGCCACTGTCCAGGGAGAGGGAAAGGGCAAGAAGATTATTGTTTTCAAATACAAGCCCAAGGTGCGCTATCGCAAGAAGACAGGACATCGCCAGCTTTATACCAGGTTGACTATTGACAGGATAATCGCTCCAGAGGTGGGGCTTGGTGAGCCGAAGAAGGCTCGCGTGCGCAAAAAAGGAGTGAGCCAGGATGGCACATAAGAAGGCCGGTGGCTCCATCCGCAACGGTCGTGATAGTCAGTCCAAGCGGCTCGGAGTTAAGCGGTATGCGGGTCAGGTAGTGCGTGCCGGCACTATTCTGGTCCGGCAGCGAGGGACACGTATTCACGCCGGTAATAATGTCGGCGTGGGCAGGGACCATACCCTTTTTGCCCTTATTGACGGTATGGTCGCGTTCGAACCGACCAGCAACGATAGAAGAAAGGTTAGCGTTTACGCTGGATAACTGGTATGAAGGACAAGATTCATCCTAAGTATTATCCGGATGCCAAGGTGGTTTGTTCCTGTGGTAATACTTTTACTACCGGCTCGACCCGGAAATTGCTGAAGGTCGAGCTATGCAGCAAGTGCCACCCGTTTTTCACCGGGGAGCGCCGGATGATTGATACTGCCGGGCGGGTGGAGCGATTCAGACGGCGCTATAAGCTGGAAGATTAGACAGGCCAGTCTATAAGAGAGGCAAAGGCGGGCTAGAGAGAACCGCCTTTTCTGTTTATCAGGGGACTTGGTGATGGCTAAGAGATTTTTTTACGGCGGGCAGGCGGTTATTGAAGGAGTAATGATGCGCGGGCGAAGGGTAATGGTAACCGCGATACGCTGCCCTGGCGGCGAGATAACGATGGATGTCCGGTCGCTGGCCAGTATTTATACCAGCCGGATGCGGAACACCCCGCTTCTACGGGGCATCATTGTTTTGATTGAGGCTCTGGTCCTGGGGATTAAGGTCCTGCTCTACTCAGCTAATGTGGCGCTGGAGGAGGAAGAGGAGGAGATTTCGGGGTGGATGGTCTGGATTATAGTCACCGTTTCTCTCGCCCTGGCGGTTGCCCTGTTCTTTATGGTCCCCCTCTTTCTTACCAGGTTACTCAATATAGACTCATCCATTGTGTTTAACCTGGTGGATGGCGGCATCCGGATAGCTATCTTTATTCTGTACCTCTGGCTGGTAGCGCTGGTACCTGACATTAAGCGGGTGTTTGCCTATCACGGTGCTGAGCATAAGACAGTGAACGCCTACGAGGCCGGTGTCCCTTTAGAGGTGGAGGCGGTCAGGGAGTATAATACGGCTCACGTGCGCTGTGGTACCAGCTTTCTATTTGCAGTAATGCTCATAGCCATCCTGGTTTTTGCCCTGGTGGGTTTACCCTCCCTCTGGCTGATGGTGCTGTCGCGAATTCTGCTCATCCCGGTTATTGCGGCTCTCGGCTATGAGGTTACCTACTTTGGCGCCAATCATATCAGTAACGCCCTTGTCAGGATGATTATAGCCCCTGGTCTCTGGCTGCAGGCGCTGACTACCAGAGAACCGGATGATAGACAGCTTGAGGTTGCCTTATCAGCGTTGAGGAAGGCAGTGGAAATTGACCAGCTTGACGAGGTGGCTTAGGTTTCCTCTAGCCCTCGTCGATATCCTCCCGGGTTAGCTCCTGGAAGAAACAGGTCCTGTTGCCGGTGTGGCACACGGGGCCGGTGGGTTTTCCCTTAACCATAATGGTATCGCTGTCACAGTCTTTCCATACGGAACGCACCTTGATGATGTTGCCTGAGGTTTCACCTTTGTGCCACAATTCCTGGCGGCTGCGGCTGTAAAACCAGACTTCACCGCTGGTCAGAGTGCGGCGCAGCGCTTCCCGGTTCATATAACCCAGCATCAGCACCTCACCGCTGTCAGCATCCTGGGCTATCGCCGGAATAAGTCCCTTTTCATCAAACTTTAGATTCTCTTTCAAGCTCGTTCCCTTCATCCCTCCTGGCACCCGGAGAGCCCTTCCCGTATTTAGCCAGCGGTTGCCAGTGCTTGTTTCAGGTTGATGTCCCCGCTATAGAGCGCCTTGCCGATGATGACACCCTCGACACCCAGTAACTTGAGTATCTTGAGGTGGGTTAGTGATGAAACACCGCCGGCCGCGATGAGTGGTAATCTGACGGCTTCCGCCAGCTCAGCGATGGCGGTAAAGTTGGGTTCGGTGAGGGTGCCGTCACGGCCAATGTCGGTATAAATAAGTCGCTTCACGCCGAGCTGCAGGATAGATGTGGCGAATTCTACCGCCTCCAGCCCGGTCTCCATCCGCCAGCCACGGGTGGCAATATGTCCCTCGTGGGCATCGATGCTTATGATGACGGATTCGCCATGCTTCTGGCATGCTTCCCGGATCAATTGGGGGTCTTCTACCGCGGCCGTGCTCAGGATAACACGCTCTACCCCGGCCTTGAGCACCTGCTTGACTGTTTTCATCTGGCGGATTCCCCCACCCAGCTGGGTAGGGATTAGTACGGCGTTGGCTATCTCGGTAATGATATCCAGGTTCTGCGGCTCACCGCTGGCGGCACCATCAAGGTCGACAATATGGAGTCTTGGTGCCCCCAGTGATTGCCACCTGAGCGCTACCTCTACCGGGTCATCGGAGAAGACCGTTTCCTGGCTGTAGTCACCCTGATACAGGCGGACACACCTGCCATGTCTGAGGTCTATGGCTGGAATTATTTCTATGGCAACCTCACTCCCTTAATCCCCCTCTCCCCGAAGGAGAGGGGGAACGCGTCGAGGGGGAACACCTGTAGAAATTTGTCTACAGGTTGATATTGGAGTACTTCCGCCACGGTTTGGCCAGGAATGCCTTTCTGTCCTTGTTCTTATCTTCCAGGATGTCCAGGGACCTGTTGATGACCTTTCTGGTATCACTGGGCATTATTACGTCATCAATATAGCCTCGCTCGGCGCCGCAGTAGGGGTTTTCGTAGATATCGCTGTATTCTTTAATCCTCTGGGCTCGCGTCTCCGCTGGATTCTCGGCGTTCTTTATCTCCTTGGCGAAGATGACGCTGGCGGCAGTTTCGGCACCGACAATGGTGACTCTGGCGGTGGGCCAGGCAAAGACGAGGTCGGCCCCGATGCCTTTATCCAGCATCCCGTAGTGAGCACCGGCATAGGACTTCCTGAGAATGATGGAAATCAGGGGTATAGTGGCATCGGCCCAGGCGAAGAGCAGTTTGGCGCCGTGACGCAGGATGCCCTTCCAGTCCTGCTCCGAGCCTATCATATAACCGGGGCAGTCACCAAGGGCGACTACCGGGATGTCGAACAGGTCGCAGAACCTGATAAACCTCGCTCCCTTGTCGGCGGCATCGATATCGATGGTGCCGGCGGCCCACATCGGCTGGTTTGACCAGATGCCCACCGGGCGCCCGTTAAAGCGGGCAAAGCCGGTGATTACCATGCGGGCATGGTCTTTCAGCGTCTCATAGAAATAGCCATCATCTGTTATGGCGTGAATTACCTTATACATATCGTAGGGTTGGGTTGGTCGGTCGGGGATGATGGTATCCAGCTCGGGGCATATCCGCTCCGGGTCGTCCTTGGTCTCAACACGGGGTGGCATTTCCCTGTTGTTGGACGGGAAGAGAGCTAAGAGCTCCTTGGCCTTGTCCAGGGCGTCTTTGTCGTCAGCGGCTACCACATGAGTCTGTCCTGATTTAACGGCATGCGCCTTCCATCCCGAGAGTTCCTGGAGGGTGATTTCCTCGCCGAGCTGTGTCTTGGCAAAGGCGGGGCCAGCGATTCCCATGAAGCCGGTCTCCTTGCACTGGATGATGAAGTCCTGCATTATCGGGTGATAGGCCTGCCCCCCCAGGCAGGGACCCATCAGCAGGGCTATCTGGGGGATGATGCCTGACGCCTCGATTTGAGCCCGGAACAGGTTCCCGTACATTTCCAGTGTGTCCATCCCTTCCTGGAGACGGGCACCACCGGAGTCGTTCATACCGACAAGCGGCCATCCCATTTCCTTGGCGAAATCGATGGCCCGAATTTCCTTTATGCCGTGATATTCACCGAAGGTCCCTGCCATCGCCATATAGTCCTCAGCGAAGGCGACAACAGGCCTGCCGTTTACCATCCCGTAACCGGTTACCACTCCTTCCGCGGGTACGTTTGCCTTGTCCATGCCGAAATGAATAGTCCGGTTTTTAACAAACAGGCCAATTTCATTGAAGGTGCCAGGGTCGAAGAAATAATCTATCCTCTCTCTGGCTGTCCACTGGCCCTTTTTATGGCGCTTTTCAATTGCCTCGGAGGAAGCCATCTGCACGATTTTCTGTCGTTTTTGCTGGTATTCCTCAAGTAGCTCTTTGGTTGTTGCCATTTACAGTCCTCCCCTTTCTCAATTCGAACTTCCGGCATTGCCCTCACCATCTCTGTGGCTGCCTGGAATTCAGGTGTATTATATCATTATTGCTACTGCGATAACAAATGCCCCCGCTTCCTATTCTTGAGTAAAAGCGCTGCCGGCGCTTTTGGATTGGAGTGTGTTGTTTACGTGTCTTCTTGTGTGCTATAATGTGTATAAAATTTCTGGGGAGGTAGATGGGAACGACGACACGGTCCAAAAAAGAATCAAAGACAGATGATGCCATATTACGTGACTATGAACTGATACTGATTGTTAGTCCTGATGTTGGGGATGATGCCCTTGATGCTACCATAGATAATATCAGCCGGCTTATTACCGGGAAGGGTGGTACTATTGCCAATGTAGAACGGTGGGGCAGAAGAAAACTGGCCTATCCTATAAAGCGTTCTATGGAGGGCAATTATGTAGCGGTTCAATTCAAACTGGGAACGGCATTGACTAAGGAGCTGGAAGCAAACCTCAAAATCTCCGAGGAGGTTTTGAGGCATCTGTTGATAAGAAACACTTGAGGGGTTTTGAAGCGATGTTGAGCTTGAATAAGGCAATGATTATCGGTAATGTTGGGACTGAACCCGAGATGCGTTTTACCCCTAATGGTAACCCGGTAACCTCGTTCCGGGTTGCTACCAACCGCGTATATACTACCCCTGAGGGTGAGCGTAAACAGGAGACGGAGTGGTTTACGGTGGTTGCCTGGAACAGGCTGGCTGAGAACTGCAACCAGTTTTTGACCAAGGGTCAGCTCGTCTATGCTGAGGGCAGACTGCATACTCGTAGTTGGGAAGGCCAGGACGGGCAAAAACACTCCCATGCCGAGATAATAGCCAGCAGGGTAATATTCCTTGACCGGCAGCGGTCGGCCGACTTGCCCGAGGAGAAGATTAGCGAGACGGGAACGGGTGAAATTGAGCCAGAGGATATTCCGTTTTAGGATAGGAGGACAGGGCTTATTAGTGGTTAGTAGGCTTGCAACGAGTAATTATGGTTAATATTACCAGACCAAAGAGCAAGAGATGGGGTGGGGGCAGGTATGTACCGAAGCGTAAACCCTGTCCCTTTTGCAGTGACAGGAATAAAACAATAGACCATAGAGAACCGCTGAAGCTACGCCCCTTTATCTCGGATAGGGGAAAGATTATGCCTCGTCGTAAGACCGGTGTTTGTGCTAAACACCAGCGTGTCCTGGCGGTGGCGATAAAGAGGGCCCGGCATTTAGCCCTGCTACCGTATGTGCCGGCCCATATCCGTCAGACGGGCGGCATTGGCATACACAATTAGCACGGCAGTAATATAATCACTTCAATCTGGTGAGGAGTTAGGGTGCCAAAAAGGACTTATCAACCGAAGAAGATTCCAAGGAAGCGAGTGCATGGCTTTCTGGCGAGAATGAGCACCCGGGGTGGGCGTGCTGTCCTTAAAGCAAGGCGACTTAAAGGTCGCAAAAAATTAACCGTGGTATGATGGCGCAGGAAGTGGCAGTACTGAAGAGGGGAGGATACCTTACCAAGCCGCAGCAGTATGCACAGGTTTATGAGAAGGGTAACTCGTGGCGGAATAGCCTGGTGGTGGTAAAGGCTTTACCGAACGGCCTTGACTTATCCAGATATGGTTTCTCAGTTAGCAAAAGGGTAGGCAAGGCAGTAACAAGAAACAGGATAAAGCGCTTGCTTCGTGAGGTCCTGCGGAGGATGCCGGTTAAGCCGGGGTGGGATATTGTATTTATTGCTCGCTCGGCGGTAGCGGGCGCTGACTTCGTCAGCCTTGAGGAGACGGTTGAGGTCTTGTTATCACGGGCCGGGTTATTGATAAGGAAGTATGAAGAAATTTGCCCTGGGGTTGATTAGGCTTTATCAAGCGACCCTGTCACAGGTTATGCCGCCTTCGTGCCGTTTTGCTCCTACTTGTTCTCAGTATACCTATGAGGCTATCTTGAGGTTTGGTCTGTTACAGGGGGTGTGGTTGGGAGTAAGGCGAATAGCTCGCTGCCATCCGTTTAACCCCGGTGGTTACGACCCGGTACCTGACAGTTGTCACCAGCTTAAGGTTTAAGAAGGTTAAAAGTGCAGGTTAAATGTAGCAGAATATTGCTCCTGGTGAGTTTCCTCCTCGTGAGTGGACTGGCTGGTGCTGGCTGTACCCAGACCGGTGCTGTACCCAGGGGCTGGTCAGGAGCCGTATCCGCTGATGGTACTCTGTTTTTGGGTTCGATGGACGGCGAGCTTGTTGCCCTGGAGGCATCAACCGGAGCCCGATTGTGGGAGGTTCCTCTAGAAGAGGCAAAGTCGAGCGGCGGCTTTGGCTGCGCAGCGCCTGCCAGCTCGGTGGCGATATACGGCACCCCGGCGGTGGCCGGAGACCTGGTTTATGTCAGCGGTTACAACGGCAAGGTCTATGCTATTAACTCAAGCTCAGGAGCACTCAGGTGGGTATACCCCCGGGAAGGCAATCTTCAGCCTGTCGTTGGTGGGCCGGTAGTGGCCTCTGGCAGGGTCTATTTTGGCTCTGCTGATGGTAAGGTCTATGCCCTGGATGCTGCTACCGGTGATATGGAGTGGGAGTTTAGTGCCGGGGATAAAATTTGGTCGACGCCGGCGGTGGATGGCGATACGCTGTATATTGGTTCCTTTGATAAAAAGCTCTACGCCCTGAAAACGAGTGACGGCAGTAAGAAATGGGAATTTGAAACCGAGGGGGCTATCTCGGCCACCCCGCTTATCTATGAGGGAACGGTTTATATTGGTTCCTTTGACCGGTATCTGTACGCGGTAGATGCTGATGACGGCAGCCTGAGATGGAAGTTTATGGGCGGGAACTGGTTCTGGGCGAGAGCGGCACCCTGTGACAGTATTATCTATGCCGGCTGCCTTGACGGCAAGGTCTATGCCCTGGATGCTGATACCGGCGATAAGGTATCCGAGTTCGACCTGGGGAGTCCGGTTAGCTCATCACCGGTCCTGGTCAATAGCTCGCTTATCGTTGCCTCAGAAGAGGGCAGGGTATATTCCCTGACCAGTAACCGGAAGGCGACACTGAGAGACCTGGAGGAAAAGGTGAGCGCCCCCCTCTGCGCCGGCGATGGTGTTGTTTACGTTCATACTCAGAAGCATGACACGCTCTATGCGGTGAATGCTGAGACCGGGGTAACACTGTGGAGTCTCCCGTTAGGTAAAGAGTGAGGTAGGGCTCGTTGGATATAGGGGCAATCTGGGACTTAATTATTCTGCAGCCGATGCTCAATAGCCTGATTGTGCTATGTAGCGTGCTGTTCAATAATTTCGGGCTTACAATCATCGCCCTGACCATTATCGTTAACGTCTTGATGCTGCAGCTTACCTTAAAACAGCTTCATGCCTCCAGTGCAATGCAGGAGCTCCAGCCCAAGCTTTCGGAACTCCAGAAAAAACATGCCAAGGACAAGCAAAAGCTGGCTGCGGAGCAGATGAAGCTGTATAAGGAGTCAGGAATAAGTCCTATCGGCTGCCTGTTACCCATGCTAGTCCAGATGCCTATCTGGCTGGCCCTCTACCAATCGATCATCCGGCTACTGGCAGTGAGCCCCGAGGATTTTCTGGGCCTGTCTCAGTATCTCTATTCCTGGCCGGTCGTGTACTCTATGCTGCCTTTGGGAAATTCATTCCTGTGGCTGGACCTGGCTACCCCTGACAAATATCTGGTACTGCCAATCCTGGTGGGAGGGTCGATGTGGGTGCAGCAGAAGATGGTAATGACTCCATCTGCCGACCCCCGGCAGAAGTCACAGAGTCAGATGATGCTGTGGATGATGCCCCTGATGTTCGCTTTCTTCACCCTGCAGTTCCCCAGCGGCCTGGCTTTGTTCTGGGTGACTTCAACCGTTATCAGGGTCGTTCTACAGTACTTTATTACCGGCTGGGGGGGTCTGGCTGGCATCGTCGGTGCCAAAAAGCCGGCCAGGGACAAAAAGTATAAGAAGCGCATTGCCCAGGTAGAGGAACCTTCAGCAGCGGCTGGTGTCGTTGAACCAGGTCAGGTGCTGGGAGAAGAAGTAAGCGGAGGGCAAGCCGGGGAAGAACACCGGAAGCAGAGCTATCCCGCACCCTCCAGAACAGTCAAGCATCGACCACGAGGGGGTAAAACTCACCGTGGTAAAAAGAGGTAGGCCTGACATCAAAAGGCTTACCCGGGGGAGACAGGTCGGAGTAAGACAGTGGATGAGATAACCAGAGACGAGAACGATATTGCCGAGGAAGTTTTAAAAACGCTGCTAAGTGCCATGGGGGTGGAAGCTTCTGTGGTGTGCCGTCCCAGCCCTCCTGCCGATGGTGGTGAGGAGGCAGAGCCTCCTGTTATCTTTGATATAAGTGGTGGCGACCTGGGTATCCTGATTGGGTGGCGAGGACAGACCCTTGCCAGCCTGCAGTATATTACGAGGCTTATTGTGACCCACCGGACCAAGAGGTGGGTGCCGATAGTTATTGATATCGAGGGGTATAAACAGCGGCGCTATGACTCATTGCGAGTCTTAGCCCTGCGCATCGCCGAGCAGGTGAAGGCCAAGGGGGTACAGTTTACACTGGAGCCGATGCCGGCTTATGAAAGGCGTATTGTTCACCTTGCTCTGGCCAATCACCCTGACATTACTACCCAGAGTATCGGCGAGGGAGTGACTCGTAAGGTGGTTATCCTTCCCAGGAAAGAGTGGTAACGCTGGTCTGATTTCTCTCGTCGGGCATACTAACCTTTGAGGTTTTCATTATGTTCCATCCGGTGAACAGCAAGGTGAGTTTTCCACAACTTGAAGAGAAGGTACTGAGCCTGTGGAAAAACAGGGATGTTTTTAAGCGTAGCGTAGACTCTCGCCGTGGTGGCCCGCGTTTCGTATTGTACGAAGGACCACCTACGGCCAATGGCAGCCCGGGAATACATCATGTGCTGGCCCGTGTCTTTAAGGATATCATCCCTCGCTATAAGGTAATGAAAGGCTACTATGCCCCGCGTATCGCCGGCTGGGATACCCATGGCTTACCGGTGGAACTGGAGGTGGAGAAACAACTGGGCTTTTCCAGCAAGGCAGATATTGATAAATATGGTATTGCCCAATTTAACGCCCGCTGCCGGGAGAGTGTCTTTGGCTACCTGGAAGAGTGGCAGGCAATGACCGAGCGCATTGGCTTCTGGGTTGACCTGGAGCATCCCTACATTACGATGGAAAACGACTACATTGAGACTGTGTGGTGGGCTATCAAGCAGATGTGGGATAGGGGACTGGTGTATCAGGGTTACAAGACAACGGCTCACTGTCCCCGTTGTGGCACTTCCCTTAGCTCTCATGAAGTTGCCCTTGGCTATGAAGATGATACCGAGGACCCTTCGGTTTACATAAAGTTTAAGCTTGTTATGCCACCAGCAGCGGAGTCTGCTGAGCAGAAGAGACTCTCTGAGCTTTCCCGGGAGAAGCCAACCTATTTTCTTGCCTGGACAACCACTCCGTGGACACTGCCGGGTAACACGGCTCTGGCGGTAGCCGCTGAGGCTGAATATGCGGTGGTGGAAGTAAGGGATGAGTATATCATTCTGGCTGATGGTCTGCGGGGGCAAGGAGGTCTGGGTGAGGGAAGAGTCGCTACGACATTAAAAGGGAATGGGCTGGTAGGAACAAGGTATGAGCCGTTATTTAATCCTCACCGGTACGGAGTAGAAAGGAGACGGCCGCAAACACTCTTTATCCCCGACACAGAGCATGCTCACAAGGAATTCAAGTTGCAGGAGGTGAGCGAAGACCTGACTTACGGTGTGATTGCCACTGATTTCGTATCCATGGATGAGGGAACGGGCATTGTTCATGTGGCTCCTGCCTATGGCGAAGTTGACTTTGAGGCAGGGATGGAATATGAACTGGATTTTGTCAACCCGGTAGATTTGCAGGGTAAAGTTACCGGCAACTACGCCTTTTCGGGGTTGTTTGTCAAGGATGCCGACCCGCTGGTGCTTAAAGACCTGGAAGAGAGGGGGCTTCTCTTTCGAAGGGAGACGATTCGTCATACCTATCCCTTCTGCTGGCGCTGCGGGACACCTCTCCTCTACTATGCCAAGCAGACATGGTATATCAGGACAACGGCGGTCAAAGAAGGTTTACTGGCGGGCAATAGCCAGATAAACTGGTACCCGGAGCATATTAAATACGGGCGGTTTGGCGACTGGCTGGAGAATAATGTGGACTGGGCATTCTCCAGGGAGCGATACTGGGGGACTCCACTCCCTATCTGGCGGTGTGAGTCCTGTGGCAACTATGAGTGTGTGGGCAGCCTGGAGGAACTAAAAAATGAGCCTGGCTTTAGCGGACTGAAAGAGCCTCTGGACCTGCACCGTCCCTTTGTTGATGAAGTGACCTTTGACTGCCCTCAGTGTAGAGCCACGATGCAGCGGGTGCCAGAGGTGATTGACTGCTGGTTTGATTCGGGGGCGATGCCTGTTGCCCAATGGCACTATCCGTTTGAAAATAGGACCTTACTCGAGGATGGACGGTTCCCCGCTGATTATATTTGTGAAGCGGTTGACCAGACCCGCGGCTGGTTTTACAGTCTCCATGCGATATCTACGCTTCTGTTCAATCAGCCCTGCTTTGAGAATGTTATCTGTCTGGGGCACATTCTTGATGCTAAAGGGGAGAAGATGAGCAAGGCCAAGGGGAATGTGGTTGAGCCCTGGGCAATGATTAACAAATACGGGGCTGACGCCCTGCGCTGGTACTGTTTCACTGCTTCAGCACCGGGCAATGTGCGCCGTTTTGATGAGAAGATGGTGGCGGAGGTAACCCGCCGCTTCCTGCTAACCCTGTGGAACGTCTATTCTTTCTTTGTTACCTATGCCAATATCGACCACTTCGTCCCCGACCCGGATAAAGCTCCGTCCGCTAAGTCAGAGCTTGACAGGTGGATTGTCTCTGAGCTTAATCAGCTTATCAGTGACGTTGATGCCGCCCTGGAGGGCTACAATCCGACCGGGGCGGGGAGGAAAATAGAGGCCTTTGTCGATGACCTGTCAAACTGGTATGTACGCCGCAGCCGCCGCCGTTTCTGGAAGAGTGAGAATGATACCGATAAACTGGCAGCCTATACTACCCTTTATGAGTGCCTGGTTACATTATCCAGGCTGCTGGCCCCGTTCATCCCCTTTATGGCTGAGGAGATATATCAAAACCTGGTGTGCACGGTCTTCCCTGAGGCTCCGGACAGTGTCCACCTGGCTGATTTCCCGGTTGCAGATACTTCTCGAATTGACCAGCGCCTGTCAGTTGATACGCGAATGGTGGTGAGAGTATCAAGTCTGGGTCGAGCCGCTCGCAGCCGGGCAGGGATTAAGGTACGCCAACCGCTGGCGAAGGTGATTATCAGCCTGGCATCTGGAGGGGAGCGGGAAGGCCTGGAAAAGCTCAAGCCTCAGCTTCTGGATGAGCTTAATGTGAAAAGCCTGGACTTTATTGATAACATTGAGGAGCTTGATAAAGCAGGGTATGTGGTTAGCCAGGAAGGCGCTTACGGGGTAGCCATCCCCACTGAAATCTCCCCCGAGCTTAAAGCAGAGGGGGTGGCACGGGAGATGGTGCACCGTCTCCAGACAATGCGCCGCTCGGCTGGATTCGATATTGCCGACCATATCATTACCTACTATCAGGGGGAGGCTTATATCGAGCAGGTGGTGGAGGCTTTTGCTTCTTATATCGAACAGGAAACCCTGTCCCGGCGGCTTGTTAATGAGGTTCCCGGGGGGGGTGTATTACCCAGAGCTACAGACTCGGGGGCTTTGATATCCTGCTGGGGGTGGAAAAGCGGGGCTGACTTAAGGAGGCGGGGGACTCTCCGCGAGTACCGTATAGGTGACTTCTTGAGCTTCGCCTCGCCAGAAGGTTAGTTTTACCCTTTTCCCAATCTCAGCCAAGTGTATTGCCTGTATCAGTCCATCGGCGCTGGTTATTTTCTGGTTATCGAATCCGGTAATAACATCGCCTTCCTCAAGACCTGCCTTAGCGGCGGGGCTGCCCGAGTTTACCTGGGTAACCAGTGCCCCTTCGTTCACGGCCAGGTTATAACTTGAAGCAATCCACTGATCGACAGTGTGCAGTCCTACCCCGAGCCAGGGGCGGATTACGTATCCTCTGGTTATCAACTCTTCAATAATTGCCCCTGCCGTCCTGCTGCTGATGGCATAGCCCATCCCCTCAACCCCGGACATGGCAATTTTGACACTGGTGATACCAATTACCTGGCCTGCCATATTTATCAGTGGCCCCCCGCTGTTGCCGGGGTTAATCGCGGCGCTGGTCTCAATGAGGTCATACAGGGTTTGTCCCCCTCCCAGTGGCATGGTAACCCCGAGG
>JAUWPF010000063.1 GCA_030611745.1 Chloroflexota bacterium
CCAGTCAATCTACCAGCTCAGCGGCTTCAAGGTACAGGGCAAGACCCCGGAAACAGCCCGCAAATTACTTAAAGATGCCCAGGCGCTGGAGGAGGCAGGGGCCTTTGCCATTGTCCTGGCGACCGTTCCCAGCCCGCTAGCGGCTTTAATCACCCAAAAGATAACTGTCCCTACTATTGGCATTGGTGCCGGTGCGGGCTGCGCCGGGCAGGTCCAGGTTATCAATGATATCCTGGGTTCATTTACCGACTTTGTCCCCAAACACGCCAAGCAGTACGCAAAACTGGCTGACATTATCCGCGACGCTGTCACCGAGTATGATAAAGAGGTTAAATCAGGCAGCTTCCCCACCGATAAGCAAGGCTCCTCTATCGATGAAGACATCCTGTCCGAATTAGAATAACATTCCCATGCGAGTTGTTGAAAAAATAGACGAGATGAGACGGCTGAGGCACACCCTCAGCGAGCCAGTCGGTTTTGTCCCCACAATGGGCTACCTCCACGAAGGACACCTGTCTCTGGTGAGAGGAGCCAGAGACGAAAATCCATCAGTAGTGGTGAGTATCTTCGTTAATCCGACCCAATTTGGTCCCCATGATGACCTTGCTAAATATCCCCGTGACATTGAGCGTGACCTGGCCTTGTTACAAAAAGAGAAGACCGACCTCGTATTTATGCCTTCGGCAGCCGAGATATACCCCCCCCACTTTGATAGCTGGGTAGAGGTTAATGGGGTCACCGAAAGATTGGAGGGTGCTTCCCGCCCCGGCCATTTCAAAGGGGTTACCACCGTTGTCGCCAAGCTGTTTAACATTGTCCGGCCCACCAGGGCCTACTTCGGGCAGAAGGACGCCCAGCAGGCAGCGGTCATCAGGAAGATGGTCTCCGACCTTAATATGGACCTGAAAATAGTCATCCTGCCCACGGTGCGCGAGCCTGACGGGCTGGCAATGAGCAGCCGCAATACTTACCTTAATCCCGAGGAACGCCGGACAGCGGTAGTCTTGCACCGGGCACTTACCCTGGCGCAGCAGCTATTCTCGCAGGGGGAAAGGGATGGCGAGGTCATTCGACAGCAGATGATTAGCCTTATCGAGAAAGAGCCCTTAGCAAACACCGAGTATGTCAGTGTCGCCGACGCCGAGACCCTCGCCGAGCTAGGCAGGATTAACTCTCCCGCCCTGGTATCCCTGGCAGTGAAAATCGGCAAAACAAGGCTGATAGATAATTATGTCTTATGTAAAGACAAAAAGCCTACTCCCTGACCAGCACCAGCATCCCCAGCATTGCCACGAAAGCAAGAGCGGCACCGAAATAGAAGGGAGCGGCGGGACTAACGGCATCCCACAGCCAGCCGGCAATAAGGCTTGAGGCAAGAAGGCCGAAACCAACCACCCCGTGATACACCCCGTAGGCGGTACCCCTCTTCTCTTCGGTGACCAGGTCAGCGACGAAGGCTCTGGCTGCCCCTTCAACTATTCCATAGTAAACCCCGTAACAGGCAAAGAGCAGCCATATCTGCCACAGGCTTGATGAAAAGGCGAATCCAAGATAGACCAGCGCATAGACAAACCAGCCCAGGATGATGACCCGCCGCCTTCCCAGCCGGTCGGAAAGTATGCCGGCGGGTAAAGAGGTAATGGCATAGGCAGCATTAAACAGGACAAGCATCAATGCGATATGAAAAACAGACGAACCCAGGTCCTGTGCCCTTAAGATAACGAAGAAATCGCTGGAATTACCCAGGGTAAATACTGCCATAACCGCCAGAAATACATTGAACCGCCGGTCAAAACCCCCTACCCCCTTAAAACCGACCGCCGTCCCCGCCTGAGAGTCACTGCCCCCGGAAGGAGGCTTGCGCTCCCGGACAAAGGACACCAGCACTATTACCGCCAGCACCGCCGGCACAATTCCCGCTACTACCAACCACCGGTAGGTCTCCAGGCTGAGCTCCAGTGACCCGCGCTGGAGAGAATATACGATAAAGGCCACCAGCGCCAGCCCGAGCACAGCCCCGAGGGTATCCATCGCCCGGTGGAGTCCGAAGCCCCGTCCCCTCTCTTCTGCCGATACCGAACTGGCCACCAGGGCATCACGGGGTGAGGTACGTACCCCTTTACCAATCCTGTCCCCGAATCTGACAGCCAGCACCGCTCCCCAGGTTGAAGCCAGGTACATAAAGGGCTTGGCAATAGTGGAAATGCTGTAGCCCACCACTGCCAGCAGTTTGCGCTTGCCCACCTTATCACTGAGCCAGCCGCTGAATACCCTGAGGATAGCATCGGCGCCCTCTGATAAACCCCCGATAAGACCGATGATGGTAGTGGTTGCCCCCAGAACATTGGACAGAAACAGCGGGACAAGGGTAAAAATCATCTCACTTGAGACATCGGTAAGGAGACTGACGATGCCCAGAAAGAACACGTTGGGGTTAAGACCAAAGACCTTCCTGTCCCCGGTAGCGGTACGCTGTGTCATTTTCTACCGTGATACCATGCCCGGGCCTGCCTAGTCAAGTTATCTCTGCTTGACACCCCTATTACTACCAGCTACAATAACTCCCGTGCCGAGGTAGCTCAGTCGGTAGAGCAGCGGACTGAAAATCCGCGTGTCCCCAGTTCAATTCTGGGCCTCGGCACCATAAATAAGGCGGAAGTGGCTCAGCGGTAGAGTATCTCCTTGCCAAGGAGAGGGTCGCGAGTTCGAATCTCGTCTTCCGCTCCAGTAACGCAAGGCCAGCGGCAGGGCTGGCTTTTATCTTCGGCAGAAAAGACATTGACAACAGGAAAGCATAAGCCCATAATCCTGCTTATTCGACAACCCCGGGAGACATTAACAACTCAATGTTTGTCAGCAAAAAACATTTTTCCCTAGGCGATGGCTAAATAAGCACCAGTGCTAATGGAGGTAGGATATATGCTGGAACTAAAGGGTTTATCTGCAACCATAGAAGACAAGGAAATTTTGCACGACATAAATTTAACCATCGGGCAAGGAGAGACACATGTCCTCTTTGGTCCTAATGGCAGTGGGAAGACCACCCTCCTCATGGCGATAATGGGATTTCCACGTTACCAGATAACCAGGGGCAGCATCATCTTCAAAGGCAAGGATATAACCAGCACCCCCCTGGACGAGAGGGCCCGTCTGGGAATCGGCATGTCCTTCCAGCGCCCCCCGGTAGTCCGCGGGGTAAAGACCCAGGATATGGTCTCTGCCTCCCTGGGAGACAGAGGGGACGAAGCAACCATAACCACACTGGCTGAGAGAGCCAACATGACCGATCTTCTGGATAGAGATATAAATTATGGTTTTTCCGGGGGTGAGATAAAGCGCTCCGAACTGATGCAGCTCCAGGCCCAAAGACCAGAGCTAACTTTACTGGATGAGCCGGAATCCGGGGTCGACCTGGTAAATATCGCCCTGATAGGCGAACTGATAAATGAGCTGCTGGAAAAAGGGTGCCATATACGTGAACGACGGTGTATGGGTCTTATCATCACCCATACCGGCCATATTCTGAACTATGTTAATGCCCGCACCGGCTATGTCATGGTTAATGGCAGGATAAGCTGCGGTGGAGACCCGCATGAGATTCTGGCGACTATCAAGGAGAAAGGCTATGAGGAGTGTGTCAGGTGTATTTTAAGGGGTGTGGAATGGCTGAGATAAAATCGTCCAAGAGCTATAGAGATAAAGCTAGAGCAGCTTCAGCCAAGCCAGCCACCTTTGGTGAGGATATAGATTTAGATACTTATCTTAGCTCAGCCGAGGAACAACCCTACCAGGCTGACCCCTCACAGCTCCCGGCCAGGGCTAAAAAGCAGATGCTGGAGACAGGAGTCATTTTAGACGATACGAACCAGAGGTCGGGGACCTTTATCCAGGTGGACAACGCCCCGGTCCACTTTTCCAGCCAGCAAGAGGGCATAGAAGTAATGGCGATGAGCCATGCCCTGGACAAGTATGACTGGCTGTCAGACTACTGGTGGCAGGCAGTAGCAGTGGACAGCGATAAATATACCGCCCACGTCGAACTTAACCAGAATAACGGTTATTTCATCAGAGCCCTGCCCGGCTCTAAAACCATTTATCCGGTCCAGGCCTGCCTCTATCTGGCAAAAGCACAACTGGCCCAGAACGTCCACAACATCATCATTGCGGAAGAGAACTCCGAACTCCACATTATTACCGGATGTACCACTGCCTCGAGGGAGGAGCCGGGCCTGCACCTGGGAGTCTCCGAGTTCTATATCAAGAAGGGGGCCAGGGTTACCTTTACCATGATACACAACTGGAATCCGGAGATAGCGGTACGTCCCCGCACCGGGGTTATCATTGAAGAGGACGGGCTGCTCCTGAATAACTATGTGATTATGAAACCAGTGCATTCCCTGCAGACAAATCCCTTGGCCAGATGCATAGGTGAAAATGCCACCGCCAGGTTTAACAGCATCCTGGTCGCCACCCCGGGCTCAATGATAGATGTTGGCTCCACGGTCTTTCTTGATAACAAAGGGGCAAAGACCGAGATAATATCGCGAGCCATCACCTCCGGTGGAGATATCATCTCCCGGGGCTATATAGAAGGCAATGCCCCCGAGGTTAAAGGACACCTGGAATGCCGCGGCCTAATCCTGCAGGGAGAGGGTATGATTCACGCCATACCAGAACTTAAAGGTAATCTAGCGGATATTGACCTCTCCCATGAAGCCGCTGTGGGTAAGATTGCTGAAGAGGAAGTGGAGTACCTGATGGCACGGGGGCTAACCCGGGCTGAGGCCACTGCCACCATAGTCCGCGGCTTTCTCAGAGTAGATATCGAAGGGCTGCCGCCGATGCTCAGCGCGGAATTACAGCGGGCTATTGAAGCCAGCGAAGAAGACCTCATGTAAATAAGTCTACCGGAGGTGAGAGATGAACCCTAAAGCTCTATATAAACTGGGTTACGGTCTGTATGTTGTATGCTCAAGAAGGGGAAATAAGCTCAACGGGCAAATCGCCAACACCGTGTTTCAGATTACCTCGGAGCCGCCAACTATTGCCGTAAGTATCAACAAGAATAATTTAACCCACGAGTTTATCAAGGAAAGTAAAGTGCTGACGGTCTCGGTTCTCTCCCAGGATACACCCCTCTCTTTCATTGGTCACTTTGGCTTCAAGTCAGGTAGAGACATAGACAAACTCAAGGGCATTAATTATAAAACAGGTGAGACCCAGGCTCCGGTGGTCACTGACAATGTCCTGGCTTACCTGGAAGCCAGAGTAATCCAGGAAGTAGATGTGGGTACCCATACCATCTTTATCGGCGAGTTAGTGGATGCTGATGTCATTAAGGAAGGTGAGCCGATGACCTATGCCTACTATCACCAGGTCAAACGGGGAAGCACCCCCAGGACGGCTCCCAGCTATATTGAGGAAAAAAAGGAAGCGGTACCCAAGATGGTAAAATACAGGTGCACCGTTTGCGGCTATATCTACAACCCAGAACTAGGGGACCCCGATGGCGGCATTAAACCAGGGACACCCTTTGAAGAGATACCTGACGACTGGGTATGTCCCGTCTGCGGGGCTGCCAAGAGTGATTTCGAAAAGGAAGAATAAGATGAAACCAGGAGAGATAAAGCCAGGGATTTATTGGGTTGGAGCTATTGACTGGGACCGGCGGTTGTTCGATTCGCTAATACCACTTCCCGATGGCACGAGCTATAACTCATACTTAATCAAGGGTAGTGAGAAGACAGCCCTTATTGATACCGTAGACTCTACGATGCCAGATGTGTTGATAAAC
>JAUWPF010000068.1 GCA_030611745.1 Chloroflexota bacterium
GGCGCCGGCGGTATCTATATTCGGAAAGGGCCTTTTCGATGTCTTCCTGCCCGAAATCGGGCCACAGCACCGGGGTAAAGTAGAGCTCGCTGTAAGCGGCCTGCCAGAGAAGGAAGTTGCTCAGGCGAATCTCGCCGCCGGTGCGGATGATTAAGTCGGGGTCGGGAATGGCACCGGTATAGAGGTAGCGGTTGAATACCGCCTCATCTACCCTGTCGGCGGGGATGCCGGCGCTGATAATGCGCTGCACCGCCCGCACGATTTCATTGTGTGCCCCGTAATCGAAGGCGAGGCAAAGCGTGAGGCCGGTATTGTTCCGGGTGAGTTCGGTTGCCGCCGCTACCTTTTGCTTTAGCTTCCGGGGTAGCCTGTCCGGCCTGCCGATGAGCACCAGTTTGATGTTTTCCTCGTGAAAAGCCTGAATTTCCTGCTCAATTCTCTCTGCCAGGAGACGGAGCAGGCCGGTGACCTCTACCTTCGGGCGGTTCCAGTTCTCGGTAGAGAAGGCATAGAGCGTCAGGAATTTTACCCCGCCGCCGGCAAAAATTCTGATGACCGGGTGGACATTGCTTGCCCCCGCCCGGTGTCCCATGAGCCGGGGCAGGCCGCGTTTTTTCGCCCATCTGCCATTGCCATCCATAATGATGGCCACATGCCGGGGGGGATGGTTTGCCTGGCTCATGGACCGGCCTCCCCGGGAAAGAGATGGCGGGCTTTTTGCAGGGGGTAGGTAAGGCTTTTCTTCAAACCGGCCAGGATTAGCCGGCTGTGCCAGTCGAAGGAGAAATCGGGTGAATTGAGTAAAGCCTCAGCGATACCCCCGGAGTCCAGCATGTTAAATACCCCCTCGATCTGGCGGTCGCTCAGCCTGGCATAGACTTGCCTTGCCCGGCAGCCAAGGGAAATTTCCCTGCCCATCTTTGCTTTCCACTGCCCCTGGTAGGTAGAAAGACGGGCGGCAGTTAACTCACCGGCACGAAGTGCCTCTTTAAGCACCCCGCAGGCTATTTTAGCACCCAGGTGCCCGAAATAGATACCCCCTCCGGTGGTTGGCTTTACCTGACCGGCGGCATCACCGATGACCAGGAGCCTGTCTCCACAGGTGCGGGGCAGGACCCCCAGGGGGATGGCTTTCTGGCTTATTTTGGTCCGCTGTCTTATTATTCTGCCCCGGCAGAAGGGGCTGAGAAGGAATTTTTCCAGATGTGACCTGGCGTGAGATGGCGCCAGGAGACCGGCCAGGGCTTTATCCGGCGAGGTGGGCACCAGCCAGGCGAAGAACCCCGGTGCTATCTGCTGGCTGAGGTATATCTCAACCTCGTCAATATCTCTGGCTTCAACCTCCACCTGAGCACCGATGGCAAAGCGCTTGATTTCCCCCAGCCCCAGTTTCCGGGAGAGGCCGGGCTTGAAGCCGCTGGCCAGGATAACGGCCCGGGCGGTAAGCATTTCCCGGGTGCTGTTACGTAAGGCCCGCACTTCTGTTTTATCTTTTCCGATAGCGATATCAGTGACCCGGCAGGAAAATAGATAGCTGGCTCCCTGAGACAGGGCCCGGGAGGCTATCGCCCGGTCGAAGGAAGACCGGTCTATCACGTAGGCCTGGACACGCTCGGTCTGCAGCCTCAAATGTTTCCCCGAAGGGGAGAAGAACCCGGCTGAGTTTGCCCGCGCCAGTACCACCTCTTCGCCGATGCCGAAAGAATCGAAGCATTCGGGGCTGATAATGCCGGTGCAGCAGACATCAAGCCCCGGGGCCTCTTTCTGTTCCAGGACAGCCACCCTGTAGCCTGCCGAGGCTAGCTCGCAGGCGGCGTAGCTGCCGGCCGGCCCCGCTCCTACTATGATGACGTCATAAAGCTGGTCTGACAATTAAGCCCTGCCTGTCTGGACCCCCGTTGTGCCCCATTATCGCTGACGGTCTACACCGGAGTAGCCTTTATATACTTCGTCAGTCTCTTAATCATAGTTTGCACCACGGCAACCGGAGCATTAGAGTTTTTCTTTTAACGCTTTTATTACCTTTTCTGGTGTTATTGGCAATTCTTTAAACCATATACCGGTGGCATCATGGATAGCACTAACCACTGCCGGAGGCGTGCTGACAATGCTACCTTCGCTAGTTTCCTTGGCCCCGAAGGGGCCATCAGGATCATTGGTTACTATATCGATTAATTTTATATTTGGTATGTCCGTAGAGTGAGGCATTTTGTAATCCAACAAAGTTGGGTTCAGTGTCTTACCTCTATCCATTATAAAGTCCTCATAGATAGTTTGCCCCATTCCCTGAACCGAAGCGCCCTCAATTTGCCCTTCGGCTTGTATCGGGCTCAATAGTCTACCGCAATCGGAGGCGATGGTAAAATCAGTAACGGTTATCTTTCCGGTTTCCATGTCAACTCCTACTCTGGCAGATTGAGCAGTGAAGCTGTAAGAAGTCCCCCCATTGCCGATGCCATTAGTGAGGTCGAGAGGCTCTAAACCGTAGCCTGAGTAGCCGGTGCCCAAGATAACGGCTCCAGTACCTGAGTAACAAGCGATTCTGGCTAGTTTGTCAAATGGCATACTCCTCTCAGGGTCTGATGTGATGAAGACTTTTTTCTCTCTAATTTCCACATCCTCCGATTTTACCTGCCAGGTTTTGGCGGCGGCTTCTAGGAGCTGTCTCTTGGCTTCACGGGCAGCTTTCTGAGTTGCCTGCCCAGCCAGGATTGTTACTCTACTGCCGTAACTGCCAGGGTCAACCGGAGTATAGGCAGTGTCCACTCGCTTTATATTTACGTCCTCTAATTTAATCCCCAGCTCCTCGGCAGCAATCATGCATAGCACTGTATCAGAACCCTGCCCGCAATCCGTAGCTCCGGTAATAAGGTTAACTGTCCCATCCTCACAAACCCTGACGATTGCAGCACAGGCTTGATGCCCCATCTGTCTTGCTCCACCGAGGTATGAAGTACCGGACAATCCGACACCCCAGGAAATATCGCCTTCCTTCCTTGGTGTTTTATTTCGGTCTCGCCAGATTGGGTCCTCGGTAACTTTCTGGATAGCCTCTTTTAGACCGCATGTCTTCAGCGTTACTTTATTGATGGTCTCATATATCGTGCCCGGTTTCGGATTGTCAATGGCATTTCGCATTCTCACCTCTACCGGGTCTATTCCTAGTTCTTCGGCTATCATTCCCATCTGAATTTCAGCAGCGAAGCGGGTATGGGTAATTCCGTGGCCTCTCATCGCCGCTCCTATCGGGTTGTTGGTGAAGACTCGGTAGGCATCGTACTTAAAATTAGGCAGCCTGTAGGGTAATGTCGTTGCAAACCCGGCGAGGTACAGGGAGAGGGGGCCAACAGCGGTATAGCCGCCGCCATCAGCGACAACTTGGTGATGTATCGCGGTCAGGGTGCCATCTTTCTTGGCACCCATCTTGCTATAGACAATCATGCTGTGGCGGCGCCGGCTTGTTACTAGCTCCTCTTCCATGCTTTCAACATATTTAACCGGTTTTCCGGTTATCTTCGACAGCAAGACCGCACAGAAATCACCAGCCAGAGAATCATTCTTTGTTCCCCCAAAACCACCGCCGATAAATGGCTGAATGACTCTTATCTTACTCAGGGGTAGCTTAAAGCATGCTGCTAAGTGCCGGTAGTGGAAGTAGGGGCTCTGTTTTGATGCCCATACTGTGATATAGCCTGTAGGGTCATAGTAGGCTAATATAGCTGGTGGCTCCAAATAGCCATGAGTTGCTCTTGAAGTCCTGAATCTATCCTCACGAACAATATACGACTCAGCGAAAGCCTTTTCCACATCGCCAAAATTCCAGTGGTACTCTACGCTGATGTTATTCTTAGCGTAATCATGGACCCTAGGTGTGCTCTCTTTCATTGCTTCCTCGGGCTCAAAGACGCCGGGTAACTCTTCATAGTCAACCCTGATGAGCTGGCAAGCCTCCTCAGCCGTGTCCTCGTCAATAGCTGCTACTCCAGCCACTGCCTCGGCCATGTAGTGCACCTTGTCTACAGCTAAAGGCGGCTCGTCCCTGGTAGCTGGCATCCATCCCCATGTCCAACCACCAAAATCCTTAGCGGTAACCACTGCCTTCACGCCAGGCAACCTTTCTGCCTTACTGGTATCAATAGAAAGGATCCGAGCATGAGGATAGGGACTCCTTAGCAATTTACACCACAGCATGTTGGGTAATGAGTAATCGGCGGCATACTTAGCTTCACCGGTAACCTTTTCCCTGGCATCCACCCGAGGTAGTCGCTCACCTATAACTGAAAATTCCGCCATTTCTACTTTTCCTCCGTATTCCCAACTGCTGCCTTTATAGACTCAATAATTTTGGTATAGCCGGTACAGCGGCACAGATTACCGGCTATACCTCTTCTTATCTCCTCCTCGGTAGGAGTTGGGGTTTCGTCAAGCAGTGCCTTGGCAGACATTATCATTCCTGGAGTACAAAAGCCACACTGTAAGCCACCGTGCTCAACAAATGCCTGTTGAATTGGATGAAGCTTATTCCCATCGGCCAGACCCTCGATTGTAACAATTTGTTTACCATCCGCCTCGGCCGCTAACACAAGACAGGAGTTAACCGCTTTTCCATCCATAATCACGGTGCACGCTCCACATTCACCGAGACTACAACCTTCTTTGGTTCCGGTTAATCCTAGGACCTCTCTGATAACCTCAAGGAGAGTTCGCCACGGTGGTACAGAAAGCTCATGGGACTCCCCGTTTACCATTAGTCTTATCTGTTTCACAACTACCTCCTAGAAGCTAGATATAGCCTGGTTGATCGCTCGTCTGGTTAGGGTCTTGACCATCTCCTTTCTATATTCAGCTGAAGCCCGATGGTCATCTATCGGGTGTGATTCACTAGCAGCAATCTCAGCCGCTCTTTCGATTACCGTGTCACTAAACTTCTGTCCTCGGATGATGTCCTCTGCTCGCTTTGCCCTAATTGGCGTCGGGGCGACTGCCCCAAGGCCAATCCGAATGTCCTCACATACGCCCTTGTCGGAAGTAACCACTACAGCGATACCGACAATGGCCAGATCCATGGACCTCCGTGGTGACAGCTTCAGATATACCCCCTTGCTATACGGGGGTAAGTTCGGCACCTGAATTTCTTGCAGAAGCTCTTCATCAGTAAGGACTGTTTTGTTTGGTCCGGTGAAAAAGTCTTCAATACTAACGATTCTCTCACCTCTCTGGCTAATTAGCTTTAACTTCGCCTCCAGGGTGAGTAGGGCTGGAGCTGTATCAGCTGAGGGGACAGCGTTGCATAT
>JAUWPF010000087.1 GCA_030611745.1 Chloroflexota bacterium
CGGCTACCGCCGCCACCGGGTCGCCGATATAGCGCACCTTCTCCCGGCAGAGAATTTCCTCATCACAGAGCTCAGGGAAGCGCCGCCAGATACCCATTTTGCGTCCCAGGGTGTCCTTCCCGGTGATTACTGCCTTTACTCCGACCAGCTTTTCCGCCTGGCTGGTATCAATACTAAGAATCCTGGCATGAGGGTGAGGGCTCCTCAGGACCTTCCCGTAGAGCATACCGGGTAAAACCATATCGAAGGTATATTTAGCGCTGCCGGTTACTTTTTCCGGTCCGTCGACCCGGTGTACCCTTGTACCGATTACTGAATACTTGCTCATTTTGCCTCCTTATACTCACCGTTAACCACCGCGGTTAAGGCACGGATAATGCTGTTATAGCCGGTGCAGCGGCAGATGTTGCCGTCAATACCCTCTTTTATCTGCTCCCTGGTGGGACTGGGGTTTTCATCAAGCAGTGCCTTGGACGACATCAGCATCCCTGAAGTACAGAAGCCGCATTGATAAGCACCGTGGTCGAGGAAGGCTTCCTGTAAGGGATGCAGCTTATTCCCCACGGCCAGACCCTCAGCCGTCAGCACTTCTCCTTTATCCGCCTGCAGGGCCAGTACCGAGCACGACTTAACCGCCATGCCATTCAGAATCACCGTGCAGGCACCACAGGAGCTGCTATTACAGCTCCTCTTGGCTCCGGTCAAACCCAAATGGTCTCTCAAGACCTCTACGAGCAGGGTTTTAGGTTTTACATAAAGCTCATATGGCTGACCGTTGACCGTTAAACTTAATTCCTCTTTCATGTTCTTAGACCTCCTCTGGCAAACTTAAGCCTGCATCGCTCTGGCTAAGGCTTCCTTACCTACCCGCTTTACCAAAATCTTCACCAGCTCCCGGCGGTATTCTTCCGAGGCATAAATATCAGATACGGGTTCGGCCTCAGTAAAAGCAATTTGCCCCGCTTCGCCGAGCAGCTCATCAGTAATCTTCTTACCCTTAAGCAAATCTTCCGCCTGTTTGGCTCTTATTGGGGTCGGCGCCGCCGCCCCCAGCGCTATCCTGACATCCCGGCAGACCCCACCGCCGGAGTCCAGCGTAATTGACACCGCAACTCCTACCGTGGCCAGGTCACTTTCTATCACGTTGAACTTGGTATAGGCACTGCCGGTATGAGGAGGAGGCACTGGAACCTGAATCCCGGTAAGCAGTTCTCCGGGTTCAAGGGCTGTCTCAAAGTAATCCAGGGAGAAGTCCTCAACCGGCATCGCCCTCTCACCATTAAGCCCCGCCATTTTTAAGGTAGCATCCAGCACCATCAGTACCGGTGCCGGGTCCCCGGCAGGGTCACCATGGCAGAGATTACCCCCGATCGTACCCCAGTTGCGGGTCTGAATTGAGGCCAGCCTCGTCTCCATCTCGGCCAGCACCCTGAAGCCGTTCTGTATCACAGGTGATTTTTCAATAGCCCGGTGTGTCGTCAGGGCGCCAATTCTCAGTCCTTCCTTAGCATCAAATTCGATGTAGTCCAGTTCGGATATACCCTTAATACTGATTAAGTACTCGGGGGCAACCAGTCCCTGTTTCATTAAAATTAGCAGGGACTGCCCCCCACCAATTACTTTGCAATCTTCACCGTACTTATCAAGTAAAGTAAGGGCTTCTTTAAGCGTTTTGGGTGCAAGGTACTTAAAATCTCTTATCACTTTTCCCCGACCTCCTTAGTTTTATAGCTCTAATCAACCTGATATTACCCCCCTTCCATTCTTTTCATTCTAGCCGGCAGTCCGGCTTTCCAGTTTCTGCTGCAGGTTTTTGGTAAACTCTTCCCCTACCTTCTTGACTTTGGCCCGCATTATCCTCTCCCCGAAGGTAGCCAGTCGGCCCACCAGACTTACATTCGAGGTATACGACACCTCTACCTCGCCCCCTGAGATCTCGGTTAAGTCAACCGTGGTCTCCTGGCTGAAGGTGCCCGCCTTGGTCACATCAGCGCCTCTGCCAATTGCCTTCAAGTGTTTGGGGGGAGTAACCTCGGTAAACTTTTGTGTAAAATTGAACTTGACTGCTATCGGCCCAACCTTTTGCTTGACCACACCCTCATAGGTCCGGTCGTCAATAGCCTCCATTTTCTCAGCCCCGGGAATACAAGAGGCCAGGGTCCCCGGCTCAAGCAGAAAATCCCACACCTCCTGAATCGGTGCTTTCAAGGTAAATTTCCCCTCTATCAACATTTTAGCTCAGTCCTCCTCACTTATTATTTAACATCTTTCATGGTAGTGGTAAACGGGTCTATCGCATTTCCCGGATTTAAAGATGGTATCTTAAACTTCTTCTCAGGGCTTGTTCCAAGAACAGGAGGCGCCGCCATGACAGCTTCCCCCGGCTCATCCAGATATCCCCGATACTCCTTGCAGAAACACAGGTAATAATGTCTGCCTCTATATAAGGCACACTCCTTACACAATTTACCCGAGAAGGGACATAACATCCTTTTCTTGGCCACTAAACTACTTTCTAACCCTTCTTTCTAATCCTTGGTGTATTGGCAACATACCCGAGATACTATGTCATTAACTTTTACTATCCTCCGTTTCTTAACTTCCCCCTTCGGGTATCTCAGGGCTTTCCCAGTCCTTTAACGGTCTCATCCACTCTGCCCGCTCCACGAATGCATCGTGAGCCAGCGGTACCGGTGGGTGGCAAACAAAGTTAGGGTCAAACTCGCCCTTCACCGCCAGCAGCCATTTATGGTAATTTGGCCCATATGCCGGCCCGGTTAAATAGAGGGGCTGGTGCGGACCCAGGAGTGAGGTATAAAAGTGCTTCCTGATGTTTTCCTTGGATGTTTCCAGATAGAACTCATCAACTTTATCGGTATTCTCATCCGGATCCCAGTAGATGAGGAACTCGGAGTAGCCCTGATGGCCCAGCTCAAAGCTCTGGAACCAGCCGGGGTCGCCATAGTCAGGCATAAGCGGTGGTGTGAAACCTCTCTTCAGTTCGGCATAGTTTTCTCCATGGGGGATGGCGTGCTCAACCGTTTCTATGACGTAGTCCACCGAGATATACCCACCGCACATCAGCCACATCCCGGCCGAGTCTGCATTCTTGAACCAAGACTCATCCGATGGCCGGGTGCGGCGGGCTTCACCCCCGAGCTCGGTTATTATATCCATCAGCACCCGTTCCTCATATTCAAGCTGCTCCTCAGAGGCAAAACCGATGAGCAATACGCGCAGGACATGAAAGCTGCTAAGTGTTCTCTCATTTTCCTTTGACCAGAGTTCCCAGAATTCCTCTTTTGACTTTGCCTTGGCAATCACCCGCCAGAAGATAGGCACCTTGGTTACCCCGGCACCGATCTCCGCCTTTGCCATCTCGTCCATAGCCTGCTTCATGGAATCCTTGCTGGGCATACTAAAATTAATCCACTTTACCCTCTTCGTGGGAAGCTGAAGGGTAGTATTCGGTGAGATGCCTGTTGGCTCGAGCCTCTCGGGCTGAAATGGCAGTAGCTTTATCGCCATTTTGGTTACAATGCCAAGGCAGCCTCTTAGTCCTGTAAAGCCCCGTAGTAGCCCACGGAGGTCCGGTCCCGGTCCCTCACCCCAGAAAGGGTCGTCCTGCAGAGCCAGCGAGCCCATACAGAGCAGCTCACCATCAGGCAGGACAAGCTCCGTTCCCAGTATTCTCCGGTGGGGTAGACCAATACGGTAGCTTAGCGGCGACCAACCATCGCCTATCATGTTGGCAATGGCAGATACCTGCGCGCCCCCACCGCCGATAACGATATACATCCCCCTCCTCATTGCCTCTTCCTGAAGCTGGGAGTAGATAATCCCGGGGCCAACAACAGCATAAAGGTGCTCACTATCGATTTCAAAGTCATCCATCCGCTTCAGGTCTACAAGCAAGGCATCGGCAACGTGGGGATGGGAACGGGGGCCATAAAACCCGGTGCTATATGGAACATAG
>JAUWPF010000058.1 GCA_030611745.1 Chloroflexota bacterium
GGAGGGGGCGGGAAAATGTTAATGAATGACGAACTCAGAAAACGCGGGGTTGCACTAGCCTATCCAGACGACCATAGCATCCTGCTCATGCATGAGGGGGAGCAGGTGGCAGCTTTCAGCCAGACAGGGGCAACGAGGGAAAGCATAGAGGCGGAATGTGAAAAGCACCTATCAGAAGAACATAACTAAAAGATTTAGGCAGAAAAGCAAGGACTTCTCCTAGCTTTCCAAATAGCATTGGTGTCTTTATGAAGAACGCAGCCATATATTGCAGGGTATCAACCGAAGACCAGGAAAGGGAGGGTACCAGTTTACAGACGCAGCTTGAAGCGTGCCTTAACCACTGCCAGGACAAGGGCTATAAGGTGGCTTACCGTTTCAGCGAAGTGTATAGCGGCTTAAGTCTGGAACGGCCCAAATTGGACGGATTGCGGGAACTGGTAAGATCCGACGAAGTTGACGCTATCGTGGTTTACTGTCTAGATCGGCTATCGCGTGACCCGACACACGGCGTCATACTCACCCAGGAACTAGAAAAACACAACGTCACGCTTGAGGCCGTTACGGAAGACGTGGACAATACCGAGCTTGGTAAGCTAATTAGTTACATTCGTAACTTCGCCAGTAAGCTAGAAGCGGAAAAGATACGTGAAAGAACTATGCGGGGTAAGAAGGCTAAGGCGGCAGCTGGTAGAATACCAAGCGGTGGCTTTGCCAGGCTTTACGGCTATGATTATATTAAAGGCAGCGGCCGGCGCATTGTAAACGAAAACGAGACCAGATGGGTGCGTCAGGTATTCAGTTGGCTAGTCAATGACGGTATGACAACCTATGCCATAGCTGAAAAGCTAAACGGGCTGAAAGTAGCGCCTAAATTCAAGGCTTACTGGTCACGGCAAACCGCCTGGAAGATACTGACTAACCCAGCTTACACTGGCCGGACCTACTACAATGGCTTAGAAATACCCGAGGCTACCCCAGCTATTATCGAACCAGCGCTATTTGATGCTGCCCAGAGGCAGCTGGACTTTAACGCAAGGCAGGCAACCGGGAACGTCAAGAGAAGCTATCTACTTCATGGTCATATCTTCTGCCGTCAATGCGGCAGGGCTTACTGGTCACAAGTCACAAACCAGAAAAAGAAATACGGCCGTTATGAGTACCGGCGTTACGTCTGCTCAGGCAGTTTTAAGCAAGTAAGCCGAGGGGAACGCTGCCACAATAAAAGCTGGGGGGCTGATAAGCTAGAAGCCTTAGTCTGGCAGAAAGTCGAAGATATCCTGAGACACCCCGACCTTATAATTGCCGAAATTCAGCGGCAGCGGCAGGACGCCGGCCAGCAAAGCGTATTTGAAGCCGAATTGCAACAGATAGAAAGACAACTTAAAGCGCTGGACCGCGACCAGAAAGACTTGCTGGACAATGCTTTAAGGGGCTTCCCCGAAAACCTAATCATTACCGAAAACAAAAAGATTAACGGTCAGCGAGAAAGCCTTATAAACCAAAGGGCAGAACTGGAAGCACAGCTTAAGGCCAGTCGGAAAGCCGATATCAACTTACCCAAACTTGAAGCCGTTGTCGAACTGATACGCGAGAAGCTAACCGGGCTGGACTTTGACGCCAAGCGCCAAGCGCTAGCAATGCTGGGTATCAAGGTATGGCTGGACAGTAACAGCGTAGAAATTACCGGCGTTATACCTGTAAACGATGGTGTAGCCTTGCAACCGTATTCTGCATAATGGCTCCCGCATAGACCAGTTCCCGGGTCAGGTCTTCATCGTTCGGGCTCGGCTCAGGACTGCCCGACGGGTGATTATGGGCAAAAATCAGGGAGGTGGCATGATGTTTAATGGCACCTTCTATAACCTCGCGCGGATAAATAGGGCTGCCATCCACCGTCCCCTGAAACAGGTCTTCGGTATTAATAATCTGGTTTTGACTATTGAGATAGATTACCTTGAATACCTCTTTTTTGAGGTCCCGCATCGAATGATAAAGGTAATCAAAGACCTGCTCCGAAGATTGAAGCACCGGCCGAGCGATAATCTTTTCCTTGAGAAACTCCCTGGCCACTTCCTGCACCAGCCCGATGCCAAAGGCGCTATGGGGACCAACGCCATCTATCTCCTGCAACTCTTCGGGAGAGGCTTCCAGGACACCCCTCAGTGTTTTGAATTTTTCGATAGCCTGCTTGGCCTGCTGTTTGCAGTCCCGCCGCGGTGTACCCAGACTCAGCAAGAGTTCAACAATCTCATAGTCGTGAAAACCGCTGAGTCCTGACTTAATAAACTTCTCCCGCAGCCTTTTCCGGTGCCCCGCTGATGTCTCCGGCTCTGACTTTGCCATGCATCTTCACCTCCAGCCCGTCTTCCCCCACCAGCTCTACCAGCCGCTGATGAAGTTCAGGGCAGTAGCCAACGGCTATGTTGGACAGCTTGAGGTTAAACACCTTCCCCTCATTAATTACACACATGCTCACCTTATCCTGCCCGGGAAAGTCCCTCAAGGTGCTCACCAGCTTATTCAGGTAAGTAACATCACGTTCCTCGTCACTGGTCTGGCGCAGGCTGATAACCAGCCAGTGGCCGGGGAGAGGGGGATGAGAAGCAGCCGCACCTTCAGCCGGGATGGCTTCCGGCTGGTAGCGGCGCACGCGCTCGCAGTTTAGCTGGGGGCGCTCATCTCTCACCCTTACCTTACCTTCAACCCACAGGATATTCCCTTCCTGCCACAGGTCTTTGGTCTCAGTATAGACCCTGGGCCAGACCATAACCTCAACCCTGCCATCAAGGTCTTCCAGCGTCACACTGGCAAAGGGACGCCTCTCTCTGGTGAACAAGGGGTGAACCGAGGCTACCATCCCGATAACAGCAATAACCTGACCTTGAAGTTCAGCATCAACCTGGCCGCAGAGGAAGGTATCCTCCGCCGCAACCCTGTCGGCAAACGGACTGAAGGGGTGTTCAGAGAGATAGGCCCCCATCAACTCTCTCTCCCAGGCAAGCTTTTCCTTGATAGAAACAGCGGCCTCCTCAAGGTCAAGACTGGATACAGGCAGCGGGGTTACCCCCCCCCAGAGGTCGAACATGGTAGTCTGCCCCGTCTCCCGCAGGTGCTGCTCCCGCTGCGCCAGGGACAGGATACGACCAACATTGCTGAGCAGGGTGCCACGCTCCCCCAGGGAGTCCAGGGCTCCCACCTTAATCAGACTCTCCAGCACCCGCCTGTTTACGCCGCTCAGGTCGGCGCGGCGGCACAGGTCCTCAATAGACTTAAACTCGCCCCCTCTGCCCCGCTCGGCAATGACTGGCTCGACAGCCCCTGCTCCCACATTCTTGATAGCAGCCAGCCCGAAGCGGACAGCGGGGGAACCATCACCGTCCTTTTCAATGGAAAAGATAGCCTGGCTCCGGTTCACATCA
Source organism: Chloroflexota bacterium (assembly GCA_030611745.1). GTDB lineage: Bacteria > Chloroflexota > Dehalococcoidia > Dehalococcoidales > JAUWPF01 > JAUWPF01. Next base: position 3,423 of record JAUWPF010000058.1, read on the forward strand.
GGCGGCAGCACCGTAATACCCAGACGGCGGCATTCGGCAACAGCACCTGCCACCCTCTCCAGTTGTCCGGTATGGGCAATAAGGAAAGCAGTAATGTACTCCGCCGGGTAGTTCGCTTTAAGATAAGCAGTCTGATAGGCAATGAGAGCATAGCTAACACTGTGAGCCTTATTGAAAGCATAGCCGGCGAAGGGTTCAATGAGGGAGAAGACATCCGCTGCGACCTCACCCGAAAACCCCTTCTTCCTGGCGCCGGCAATGAAGTTACGCCTCTCTTTCTTCATCACCTCGGGAATCTTCTTGCCCATCGCCTTGCGGAAGATGTCAGCCTGCCCCAGGCTGTAACCGGCAAATGCCTGCACGATAAACAGCACCTGCTCCTGATACACAATCACTCCATAGGTCTCCTCGAGGATGCTTGAGAGTGCCGGGTGAGGATAGCGGATAGGCTCAATTCCTTGCTTGGCTTTAATAAAAGTTGGGATGTTCTCCATAGGGCCGGGCCGATACAGGGCAACCATCGCCGCAATATCAGCAAAGCAGGTGGGCTTGAGCTCCTTGATGTAGCGGCGCATGCCGGCTCCCTCCAGTTGAAATACGCCCACCGTTTCCCCTGAGGATAGAAGGTCAAAAGTCCTGGCATCATCCATCGGGATACGCTTGAGGTCAATATCAACGCCCCGGCTCTCCCTGATAATCTCCTCTGCCCTGCCCAGAATGGTCAGGTTAGCCAGGCCCAGGAAGTCCATCTTAAGAAGCCCGATGCGGGCAATATCCTCCATGGTGAACTGGGTCATAACCTGTTCCTGACTGCTACCTTTGCTTACCCGCTGCAGTGGCATATAATTGGTGAGCGACTCTTTTGAGATAACCACGCCAGCGGCATGAGTGCTGGCATGGCGAGCAATACCTTCCACTCGCTGAGCCTGGTCAACCAGATTGCGGACCACCGCATCCTCGTGGTAGATTTGCCTGAATTCCTCGTTCTCCTCCATGGCCCGGGCCAGAGTCATATTCGGGCCGAAGGGGACCAGCCTGGCGATGCGGTCAACCTCACCGTAGGGCATCCCCAGCGCCCGGCCCACATCCCTGAGGGCCGCCCTGGCACCAAGGGTACCGAAGGTAATAATCTGGGCGACATGGTCCTGCCCGTATTTCTGAGCTACATAGGCGATAACTTCATCACGACGCTCATCCTCAAAATCCAGATCTATATCTGGCATCTCCCGGCGCTCCACGTTAAGGAAGCGCTCAAAGACCAGCTTGTTTTCAATAGGGTCAATCTCGGTGATACCCAGGCAGTGAAGGACGATGCTGGCAGCGGCGCTGCCCCTGACCCCGAACAGGATGTCGTGCTCCCGGGTAAAGGAGATGATGTCCCAGACGACGAGAAAGTAGTTGGCAAACTGCGTCTTCTGGATTACATCCAGCTCATAGTTAAGCCTCTCCTCTATCTCCGGGGTGGGGTTGGGATAGTACTTAGGAAGACCTTCCCCGCAGAGGTCAGCCAGAAACTGGTCGGCAGTTTTACCATCGGGCAGCTCTATTTCGGGTAAATACAGGCGCCCGAATTCCAGTTCAAGGTTGCACATCTCAGCGATGCGCCCGGTATTATCAAGGGCCTGGGGAACATCCTTGAATGACTCTGCCATCTCCTGGGGACTCTTGAGATAAAAGAAGTCCCCCGCCATTTTCATTCGCTTCTCGTCATAGATAGAAGAATTGGTGCCGATACACAGGAGCAGGTCATGGGCGGAGGCATCCTCCCGGTTAATATAGTGGACATCATTGGTCGCCACCAGCGGGATGTTGAGCTCACTGCTCATAGAGATGAGAACCTGGTTTATCTGTTCCAGCTCAGGAATGGGCTGCCGCTGAAGCTCCAGGTAAAAATCTCCAAAGGTTTTCTTATACCAGAGGGCAGCCTGTTTTGCTTCCTGGAGGCGTCCCCCTCTGATAAGGCGGGGGACCTCGCCAGCGACGCAGGCGGAAAGGGCAATAAGACCTTCGTGATACCGCTCAAGGAGCTCCTTATCTACCCTCGGCTTGTAGTAAAACCCCTCAAGCTGGGCCCGGGTGACAAGCTGGATTAAATTGCGGTAGCCAGTTATGTCCCGGGCAAGGAGAACGAGGTGGTAATTATCTCTATCACTGGTAGTGCGGCTAAAGCGGCTCCCCGGCGTGACATAAATCTCACAGCCGATAATGGGCTTTATGCCTGCCTCTCTGGCCGCCACAAAAAACTCGATAGCACCATACATAATGCCATGGTCGGTTATCGCCAGGCTATCCATCCCCAGCTCTCTGGCCCGCTCCACCAGTTGAGGAATACGGCACATGCCGTCAAGCAGGCTATACTCGGTATGGACATGGAGATGAGTGAACATAACACCTTCAAGCTGTGGAATTTCGCCATTATTATAGCACAATGAGTTTATTTTAGACGGCTCAGCAACCTGTCCCCTGGCCTCTTTTACAAAATATTCCCCTTTTATATTCCCCTTTTCCCCCGGGGGAATTTAAAGGGGGGCTTTGCCCCTCTTTAAGTCTTGTTATTTTCACTTCCGATAATGTAAAATCTGACTAATAACTACCGAGGATAGAGTTGAAGATTTTTGCCACCGGCGCTAAATGGCTCTTTATGCTCTCGCTGCCCGTCTTGCTGCTGACCGCCAGCATCGGGTGGGCAGCAAATAGCCTCTGGCTCTACAGACACGGCCTCAATACCTACGATGTTGCCCGGACCCTGGCCGATTCAGGGCTGGAACTGGCCGGCTCGGAACTGGAAGAGATATATGCCGGACTCATCAGCTATTTCAACTCTGCTGAGAAGGATGTTAGTCTCACTGTCGTTAAGGATGGCAAACAGGTTAACCTCTTCACCTCGGAAGAGGTCATCCACTTTAGAGATGTAAAGGGCTTAATCCGGCTTGATTACGGGGTCTTACTGGGCACACTGCTTTACAGCCTGGTTTATACCGGAGCCTGCCTGTGGGGGTGGAAAGACCGCCGCCGGCTGGCGCGGGGCACAGTTGGTGGTAGCGCTATTGCGCTCGCCCTGGTGCTGGCTCT
>JAUWPF010000083.1 GCA_030611745.1 Chloroflexota bacterium
GCCAGAAATCAGCACCCGGGTACCGGTGGTCAGTTTTTCGATTACTTCGGCCTCGATTGGCGATGTGATATGGAGCGTATCCATCATTATAAGACCGCCTCTTTGTGACGGGCACTGTGACACTGGAGGTTGACCGCTACCGGCAGACTGGCGATATGGGCCGGCATGGTTAAGATGTGGACTGCCAGGGCGGTGGTGTTACCCCCAAAGCCCATTGGTCCGATGCCCAGATTATTGACCCTGGCCAGAATCTCCGCCTCGAGCCCGGCGGCCTCGGGGTCGGGATTTGGAACGGCTGCCGGACGCAGCAGGGCCTTCTTGGCCAGCAGCATTGCCTCCTCAGCGGTGCCGCCGATGCCGAGGCCAATAGTTAACGGGGGACAGGCATTGCCTCCAGCCTCATTAACCGTTGTTAGAACCGTGTCAATGATACCCTTTTTACCCTCGCCCGGCTTGAGCATCGCAAGCCGGCTCATGTTCTCCGCACCGCTCCCCCTGGGCATGACCGTAATCCTGAGCTCCTCACCGGGCACTATCTCGGGATGGATAACCGGCGGGGTATTATTAGCGGTGTTTACCCTGGCTGAGAAGGGCTGCTTCACCATGGATTTTCTGAGATAGCCCTGGCTGTAGCCCTGGCGTATTCCTTCCGCGACAGCAGTATAAAGGTCACCGCCGCTGATATGGACTTCCTGCCCTATTTCCAGGAAGACCACTGCCGTGCCGCAGTCCTGGCACAGGGGCAGGCGCTCCTCTCTGGCAATTCGAGCATTTTCCAGAAGCTGGCTTAAGACTTCCCTCCCCGGCGGAGATTCCTCGGTCTCAAGCGCCTGCCTGAACGCGGTAACTATGTCCTCACCGAGGACAAAGTTTGCTTCCTGGCAGAGGCGGGCCACTGTTTGGGTGATGCCCCTGGCTTCGATTTGTCTCATTTGTTTTATTAGGTAACCCTATCTCCTTTGTCCCCTTCCCCTTGATAAGGGCTTTGCTCCAAAAGTGCCCCTTGTTCCAAAAGTCGGTAGTCTGTTCCAATAGTCTGGGCTTTGCCTCTCTCTGACTCTCCTTTAGTATATACTCCTTCAAAGGAGAGCGGAGGAATTATTCCGGCTTTTGCATGAGATCCTGTAGTTCATATTGAGATTGCAACCAAATCTTTTGAGCTTCTAACATTAGTGTGTTGGCATTGTCAAGTGCTTTATCATCGCCAAAGCCATAACGAAGAACGGATGAATAGTAAGAAAGCATATCACCCAAACCAGCTTGCTCCTTTATTAAACTTTCAATCACCAAACTGTGAAAAGTCCTTGCTTCAGGAGGCGGTGTGAGCTTTTTAAAGTCAAGTAGAACAGAGTCTGTCCTACCTAGAGCCCAATCCAGCGTATCTACATAGTTTGTGAGCTCCTTAATCACTTTAACTTGATTGCCAGAACTTACTGCTGCGAGAAAGGTACGATTTGCCTGATTTCCAATCTCAGTTGTTTCAACATGTCGCTTTATGATAGGTAGTGATTCTTCCAAATAGGTTTCAAGTTTCGCAGTTGACCTTTTCTGAGCACAGCCTACTACCATCCCCGAAGTCAACACTAATATGGCGGCTAGAATTGGTATAAGGTATCGCTCCGTTGCTCTCATTCTCATTTTATCGCCCACCTATAAATAAAATAGCCCATTATAACAAAACCCAATAATGTAGATAATAAGCCAACCACTCCAAAGCTGTACTGAGACGATATCTCTACATAGAGAAATTTGTCAACAAGTGCCCCAACTGTTTGTACACCTAGTCCCAATACAGCTGCTACTATTCCTAGGATTACCCTCAGCCCGATGCTTTTCTGTTGCTTCATTGCCTTCCCTCCAGCCACCGATTTGCTATCTCAACAGCTAGCACCTAATATCATGACTCTCTCACCATTCAGTATTCTCCGCTGACTTTTCCACCTATTCCTACTATTGTCATACCCACGATGAAAACAGCCCATAAAATACCCCAGGTCACGAAAAGAGCGCCAGACCCAGTCGCAGCCCAAAAAAGTATGGGATATCCGAGAATTGTAATTGGGAAGAATAGAAGCCCGAGAGGAATTGCCCAACCACCAAACAGAGCAAAGGCATTGAATATCCCCACCCCCAAATTAGCTAATTGAGCTAAAATAGCTATACAGGTCCCGAAGATTTGGATGCCGCTACCAAAAAAACGCATTTAGCCCTCCTCTGATCCCAATTTCATAGCCCTCACCAGTTCTTTAACTGCCTCAGCGGAGCCGGCGAGGGCTTGTCCTTCCTCCGGGGTGAGTTCAAGCTCTATTATCTGCTCGATGCCATTTCTGCCCAGTTTTACCGGAACACCGATGACCGTACCTTTAATTCCGTATTCCCCATCAAGGTAGGCAGCACAGGGCAGGACCTCCTGCTTGTCTAAAATTACCGCCTCCGCCATCCGGGCAGCGGCGGCTGACGGCGCATAGAAGGCACTGCCGGTCTTAAGCAGCCCTACAATCTCAGCACCTCCCTTTAGGGTGCGCGCTACCAGCCGGTCAATCGCTTCCGGGGCCAGGATTTTGGTGAGTGGTATGCCGCTTACGGTAGTCAGGCGGGGGATGATGACCATGTTTTTGCCGTGTTCTCCCATGACCAGGGACGAAACATTTTCCACCGGCACTTCAAGTTCATCGGCGATGAAGCGGCTGAGCCGGGCGCTGTCGAGTACGCCGGAGAGGCCAAAAACCCTGTTTCGTGCCAGCCGGCTGGTGTGAAGGGCTAAGTAAGTCATCGCGTCTACCGGGTTGGTGACCATGATGATAATGGGGTCCGGGGAATAGCTCATCACGTTGTGGATAACCCCGGTAACGATTTTCATATTGGCCAGCAGCAGGTCATCACGGGTCATCCCCGGTTTTCTGCCCAGGCCTGAGGTAATGATTATCACATCCGAGTTAGCCGTTTCGTCGTAACTGTTGGTCCCGATGAGATGAGAGTCAAAGTTGAGAAGGGGGGCTGACTCGAGGATATCCAGTGCTTTACCCTGGGGGAGGCCGTTAACGATATCAACCAGGACGATATCGGCGCAGCCTCTCTCGGCAATTCGCTGGGCGCAGGCGGCGCCGACATTTCCGGCGCCGACAATGGTAATCTTGCTAGCTATATTATGTCTCCAGTTTTTCAATTATGGCATCGGCTACCTGTGAAGTGCCTGCTACCCGGTCACCCGGGGCGCCGGGCTTCATGTCGTAGGTAACGTTCTTGCCTTCCGCAATAACATCGGCAACGGCCTTCTCTACCCTATCGGCGGCATGCGTTTCCCCGAGGTAGCGGAGCATCATTACTCCGGAGAGTATTATTGCCATGGGGTTAACCTTGTTCTGTCCGGCATATTTGGGGGCGCTGCCGTGGGTTGCCTCAAAGACGGCTATCTCGTCACCCAGGTTGGCACCGGGGGCTAACCCCAGCCCGCCTATTAGCCCGGCACACAGGTCAGAGACGATATCACCGTAGAGATTGGGTGCTACCAGAACATCAAACTGCCAGGGATTTTTTACCAGCTGCATATTCATATTGTCCACGATTCGGTCTTCAAATTCAATATCGGGATATTGTTTGGCCACGCCTCTGGCAGTGGCTAGAAACAGACCGTCGGAGAATTTCATGATGTTGGCTTTATGGATAGCAGTTACCTTTTTTCTCCGGTTAGCCCGGGCATATTCAAAGGCAAAGCGCACAATTCTTCTGCTGCATGTCTCGGAGATGACCTTGAGGCTGATACCGGAGTCCTCTCTGATTGCCTCCTTCTTTGTCTCCAGGGTTAACTCGATTAACCTTTTCGCTTCGGGGGTCCCCCTTTCGAATTCAATACCGGCGTAGAGGTCCTCGGTATTTTCCCGGATGATAACGATGTTTATGTCCTGGTAGCGTGAAGGGGCTCCGGGATAGCTTTTACAGGGGCGGACACAGGCGTAAAGGTCCAACTTTTTACGCAGGGCAACATTAACACTCCTGAAGCCGGAGCCTACCGGGGTGGTAACCGGCCCTTTAAGGGCGACCCCATTTCTTCTGATGGACTCAAGGGTACGGTCGGGGAAGGGGGTACCAAACTTGTCCCGGGCAAT
>JAUWPF010000059.1 GCA_030611745.1 Chloroflexota bacterium
GACCGACCATCGCTACTTTAGGATGGCCATAGTTTTCTTCTATATATCTTACCAGTTCATGACTGCACTGCCGGGGTTCGTTGTCCCGACAGTGTATCGTCTTAGTTACCAGTCCTAAGTATCTCAAGACCGCATTGAGGCTGGAGATAAAGATGGCCCTGCGGAAATTACTGGTCAAGTCCATGGCCATGACATCAGCAAGCCGTCCGCTGAAATCACCATACATGTCAGTGAACGCCTGCCCTCGATAACCCTTGAATTCAGCCTGCATCAGGCGTTCGACGCCGACTATCAGCGGGTAGTCCCTGTCCTCCGGGTTGCCGATAGCCTCCTCAGCGGAAAGCGGCGCTGCCTTAATCACCACTTTCTCTGACTCAAGGGCATTCTCTTTTATGATTCTCGAAAATTCCTCTTTGATTATGTCATAAGTCCCTGTTTTCATAAACCCTTATTCTCCTCAGTTTCAATATCAGGAAGACCTCTTTGCCCACCGCCAGGTCCATATCTTCAAAGATATGGTGGGGTATTTCCGCCAGCAGGTTATTCTCTCCTGCCTTGAGCTCGATTCTAACGGCATCATCGGCTAACTCGATACCGGTGACAGTCCCCTTAAACCGGTTCACCCCCGGTCCCGGTGGCCTGGTTTCAGATATATACACGTCTCTGGGAAAGAAAGCAATTCTGTGAACCGAATCTCTATCGTGGGGAACGACTACCGACAGTCCTCCACAACCGACTTCCATAACCCCCTGTCCCAGGCTGTGGCAGTAGTCGCAGTCCAGAATGTTTGGTGCCCCGATGAAATCGGAGACCTTTTCATTACCGGGGTAAAAGAGAATCTCCTCCGGTCTGGCTATTTGTTCCAGGTGACCACCCTCAAGGATGGCCATCCTATCCGCCATTTCCTCGGCCTCCTGGAGGTCATGGGTCACATATACGGTTGTGAGCCCCAACCGGCGTTGAAGCTGCTTCAGCCCGGTCCTCAGATACTTGGCAGTCTGGGCATCAAGGCTGGATAACGGTTCATCCAGAAGCAGTACCCGGGGTGATGGGGCAAGAGCCCTGGCCAGAGCTACCCGCTGCTTCTCACCGCCACTAAGGTGCTTGGGGTAACGCCGCGAGAGGTGTTTTATCTTCATCATTTGGAGGAGCCTATCTATTCTAGCTTCTACCTCGCTGACGGGGCGCTTTTGGGCTTTCAACCCGTAGGCAATATTGGCAGCGACATCGAGATGAGGGAACAGAATCAGGTCCTGAAACAGGTACCCCACTCCTCTTTTGCTGGCCGGGAGCCCATCCACCGGCACGTCATCAAACAGCACCGACCCCTTATAATCGGTCAGTCCAGCGATAACATTGACCAGGGTGGTCTTTCCGGCGCCATTCGGCCCCAGTAACACCAGCAGCTCTCTATCAAATATCTCCAGGCTTACGTCATGGCAAACATATTTACTTATATTCTTAAGTTTGATAGAAGGCATGTTATCTCCACCTGGCAGTCGCTTTCTCTTCCAGATAGGTGAAAAACTTCTCAAAGGAGAGGCACATGACTGCCAATACTATCAGGCAGACAATTATTATGTCAATACGAATCAGGCTCTCCGCCCTCATCATCAAGGCACCGATGCCCGTAGGGATGGCTACCATCTCGGCGGCTATTATCACCCGCCAGGCCATGCCGGCTTCCAATCTCAGCCCGGTAAAAATATTGGGGAGGGCTAGCGGCATCACTACGGTGGTCAGAATCTTAACGTCTGATGCTCCCAGTGTCCTGGCTACCTGGATATAGTCCTTATCCACATTCTTAATACCGGTAACGGTATTATAGAGGACAGGGAAAAAGGAGCAGATGAACACGATGGTAATTGGCAGTGCCTCATTTATGCCAATCCACAGCATGAGCAGCGGCAGCCAGCCGAGAGCCGGAATAGGATAGAAGAGGCTGATAACGGGATTGAGCGCCTTATTTATATTTTCTCTCCACCCCATTACCGTACCCACGGCTATGCCGGCTACCGAACCCGCGCAGAAACCAATCAGGACTCGTACCAGGCTGGCAACGAAGTTCTCCCCCAGTACTCCGTTAGCTGTCAGGTAATAGAACTCCATTACCACGGTGGAGAAAGGAGGGAAAAAGAACTGCCCCGGGATTAAGTTCAGTCGGGCGATTATTTCCCATATCGCCAGAAATATGACTACGGGCAATATCCCCCACCCCAGTTTAAGCTGTTTAAGCCTTTTCATCACTCAAGGAATCTCAAATCCAGAATATCCCCGGCACTAAAGCTAGCTTTTATATAATCCAGTTCAGCCAGATAATCTATTGTTTGCTGGACTACGCTGGCGTCGATATCAGTGGTGTAGTCCAGCCTGTCCATAGACCGCAGCAGTACTTCAGGGGTGATTTCCAGCTGGCCGGTGACCCCGGCTGCCTCAGCCGGGAAAAGACTCCCACCAACAGCCCCTAGTTGCCGAGCCATAACCTCGGCTGCCTCGTCAGGATGCTGGTTACCCCAGTCCGTTGCCTTTTGCGATACTTTAACCAGCTTTCTCACCACCTCAGGACGGTTAGTTATCAAGTCTTCCTTAACCACCAACACGCTCCCCTGCATCTCCGGCCAGACGTCCTGACTCATCAGCATCATTTCAAAACCAGACTCCTCGGCCATAGTCGCCCACTGCTCGGGGAGGAAGGCAGCATCCAGCTGCCCCATTCTGATAGCCAGAACCTGTTTTGGTGGATTCATCCGCTGAATATTATCCAATATCTTACTTTCATCAAGATTATATTTATCGATAGTCTTATGGAGGAGTACATCAACGGCACCGCCTTCTCTAACACAGCCAAGGCGAATACCAGGCTTTTCTAAATCAGCAATGGTTTTTACCTTATCAGGATTGACTACCACTCCATAGCCATACTTATGTGTCCCGGCCACGACCTTTAGCGGCACCTTACCGTTGGCATAAGCATTTATGGCCGGCACCAGGCAGATATAGGCAACGTCAATATCACCCCGGGCTAAAGCCGCTACCAGGGCCATGCCAGTTACGTAGCTTTCATAAGCGGTCAACTCCAGTCCTTCATCCTTAAACCAGTCCTTGTCCTGAGCTATATAGGCACAGGCGGCATGGTCCATAAATTCAACCGCCACCCCGATAGGTGCCTCCTCTTCGGGAGCGCATCCGCCAATAGGAATGAGAATCAGTAGTCCCGCCACGAGTAAAACGAGTAGCTTTTTCACTGGTTTATCCCCTTTCTAATTCAAGCCCAAATCATAAACCAATCAGGTAAATCAGATAGTGCTATATTGCATTTGATATAGCGTTTCTTAAAAAAATTACCCGGTCTCCTTCAAGAACTCCGCAAACCTGGCTCGCAATCCCTTATACTGCTTAATAGCTTTCCGTCCCTCATCGGTTAACCTGGCATGCCCCCCTCCAGCCCCACCAGTGCTCTTCTCCACCAGTGGTGCCGGCGCCAGGCGGTTGACCGCTTCCACCCACAGCCAGGCGTTGCGGTAACCTAACTTCATCGAGCGGGCCGCCGCCGCGATTGAGCCAAACTTATCGATGCGTTCCAGCAGTATTACCCTCCCCCACCCCATATATAATTCGCCGTCTTTTTCCACCCATATTCTGCCCTTCACCACATAACCAGGTTCGGGGTGGCGGGATAGGCGAGAAGGCTTTTGGGGTCTGAAGCTTGGTATCTTGGTCACCTGTCTTTTGTCCCGGCTGCGTAATCAACGCTATATTACAACCGATATAGCCACTCTGTCAAGCCCACACCAGGAAGAGCTTTACAAATAGCAGGTGGGGTAACCGGTCAGCCAAGGTGGGAACGGTAGTCGTCTCCGGTATCAATATCGGTGATAACACCTGCCGAGTCAACGGCTACCTCAAGAATGTCGTCAGGGTGGTCTTTAATTATCTGCCTTCCCCCGGCATCGCCGGTCAGCTTAAGCAGTTCCGCTTTGTATTTGATGGCAAAGATAACCGGATGGCCCCTCCTGCCCTGATAAGCAGGAAGCGCAATACCCTTATCATGGTTAGGGAACTCGTCTAACAGTCGATTGATAGTCCGGCTGTCGATAAGCGGCTGGTCACCCAGGGCGAGCATAACCGCCCCGGCACGGTCATCAATCAGACGGAGCCCGGCTGCTATGGAAGTGCTCATTCCCTGCTCATAATCAGGGTTTACCGCTACCGCAACCGGTCTTGTGGCGATGACTTTCACCACCTCTTCAGCCTGATATCCAACCACCACGACAACCTCGCTTACCGCTGACTCCAGCAGGTTATCAATAGCCCGCTCCAGGATAGTGCCCTGATGCCAGGGCATTAGCTGCTTGGGCTTGCCCATGCGCTTTGATTCCCCGGCGGCCAGGAGTATTGCTGATATCACCACGCACCCTGTCTCTTTCTTCGTTCCAGTGGGAATTACATCACGGGAAGGCTTGACTTTCTGGCTCCCCGAGTAGGACTCGAACCTACAACCTAGCGGTTAACAGCCGCTCGCTCTACCGATTGAGCTATCGGGGAATACATGACTACTCTCAAACGTTCATTTGAGAAGAAACAGCTAGTATCAGCTTATTATATCCCATTCCCTTTGTCAAAGGAGACCTATCGTTAATACCCGGTCATCATAGGTAGTCAACCTTTCCACGCCAGCTTCGGTAACCAGGTAATCGTCCTCCACCCCTACCACTCCCACATCGGGGAAGACGAGTTTGGGTTCAAAGGCAAAGACCATGTTTGGCTGAAACTCCTGGTGAAAGTGAGGGGCAATCAGGGGATATTCATCAATCTCCAGCCCGAGCCCGTGCCCGATAAAAGCTGCCTGACTTTCCCTGTAGCCCATAAAGTAGTCCCCATACCCCCGGCGGCGTGCCAGTTCCACCGCTTCCTGGTAGAGTAAGGAGCACTGCCGACCCGGCCTAACCCAACCTTCCATGAAGCTCTTAACCTCCCTGGTGAAGGAATAGGCTTCCTCAAGCTCCGCCGACAATTTCCCGATAACAAAGGTGCGGGTCATATCGGTCACATAGCCGTTAATCCCCACCCCAAAATCGATGATAATCGGTTCATTAGAGGTAATGACATTAAAACTTGCCCCCTGGGCAATAGCCGGGGTAGTCCCCAGACCACCCAGAGGTGTCTCCATGGAGGAGGGGAGGGCAGCTATCCTCCCGCAGAAGATATGGCCGTAAAACATCTCCTGATTATATCCCCGCATGCGCAGGCAGCCCTGATGCCCCCGCCGTCTGGCCAGTGCCCCCAGCAGCGCGTCGACTTCAAGCTCGGTCATCCCGGAACGAATGCTGCCCTGGGCTTCCCGCATGACATCATCCAGAATTTCAGCCCCTTTTCTAATCTGGGAAATCTCATACTCCGATTTAATCATGCGCACCTGCCTGATGTACTCCGAGACATCCCGAAAGTCTGCCCCGGGGAAATCCTGGCGCAGGCTAAAATAGTACCTGACCGGCAGGACGTCCATTTCCAGGCCAATCTGACCCTGTATCGAATAGTCGAACTCAGCCAGGGTCTGGTCCAGCCAATGGCCGTTTTTTAAGGGAACAATGTGACTTAATCTTGACTCTCTCCGGGCCCGGTCGAGGTTTCCTGTCACTGCCAGGACGGGTTCACCCCGGGCAGGAACGAAGAGGAAGGAACGCTGGATGGTGCCCGTGAAATAAAAAAGGTCGGCATTCTGGGAGATTAAAGCCGCGGCGACTCCATTTTCCTGGAGCAATCCTTGAAACCGCCTAATCCGCCACCGAATCTCTTCCCCGGGGGTGCATTCGTATTCCATATATCCTTGTATAACCTAGCCCAACCACCCGGGCATGTCAAGCTTCACCTCTGGCACTTCATCTCGCCCTGGCCTGATTACTTGAAAAACGGCCTGCCCAACACTATACTGAGAAAATGCGAGTGCCAGTATAAAGCAGGTCTACCTGTCAGGCTGCACTTCGCTGAAATAAACTCTTTCGGGAGGGATAGAAAATGCTGCTCGGGGATATGATAAAGGGCAACGCCAGAAAATACCCTGATAAAACGGCGGTGGTGCTGGATAATACACGGTACACCTATTCCCAGTTTAATTGCCGGATAAACCGGCTGGCTAACACCCTGCTGGACCAAGGGATGAGAAAAGGTGACAGGGTAGCTGTTTTGGCCGATTCCTGTCCCCAGTATATAGAGATATTCTTCGCTACGGCCAAGTGCGGCATGGTATGTGTCCCGGTTAACAATATGCTGGATAATGACGGAATCTCCTACATTATTAATAATTCGGAGGCAGTAGCTCTAATCTTTGGCGAAAAATACTCAGCAACGGTCAATTCTATCTCCAGCGGGTTGGACACCGTCAGGAACTTCACAGTTATCGGTGAG
>JAUWPF010000066.1 GCA_030611745.1 Chloroflexota bacterium
CCCCGTTGATTTCCTAATGGGGTTATTAAATAATCTCGTAAACAAGGGGTAGTTTGATGAAGTATTGTGTTCTGATAATTGATGGTGCCGCTGGCTTACCATTACCTGAGCGTGGTAACAAGACCTGCTTGGAGCTGGCTCATACCCCAAACCTGGATGCTATGGCGCAGGAAGGCATTATCGGGCTTATCCGCACTGTGCCGCCGGGGATGGAAGCCTCTAGTGCTTGCGCCTGTATGTCGGTGCTCGGTTATGACCCAAAGGTCTATTACCGGGGTCGGGCTGCCATTGAAGCCAGGAGTATGGGCATCCCTGTTGACGACGGAGAGGTTGTGTTTCGCTGTAATCTGGTGGCGGTTCGTGACGGGCGGATGTGGAGCTATAGCGCCGGCTATATTACCACCGCGGAGGCGGGAGAGCTAATTTTAGCCTTGAACCGGAGCCTGGGTAGTGACGAAGTCCACTTTTATCCTGGCATCAGCTACCGGCATCTCTGCAAGCTCAGCGGGCATGAGGACACCCCGCTTGCTACCTGCACCCCGCCCCACGATATCCCGGGTAAACCCGTAGCTGAATTTGTGCCCCGCGGCCCCGGAAGCGACTTACTTCGAGACCTCATGCGGCGTTCGGAGGCAGTGCTCCGGGAGCATCCGGTGAACGTGGCACGGCGGTCTCGCGGTGATATCCCGGCGACGAGCATCTGGCTCTTCTGGGGCAGTGGCCGGGTGCCTGAGATGCCGCCGTTTGGGCAGGTCTATGGCCTTGGTGCTGCCCTCACCTCCGGCGTTGACCTTCTTAAAGGCCTGGCCCGAATGGTGGAGATGGATATCCTGGAGATACCGGGGGTGACGGACGGCCCGGATAATGACTACGCCGCTCAGGCGTCGGGGGCGCTGGAGGCGCTTCGTGACCATGACCTGGTAGTAGTCCATATTGAAGCGCCGGACGAGGCAGCCCATGCCGGCTCGATTGATGATAAAGTGGAGGCTATCCGGAGGATAGATAGCGATGTTGTCGGTCGGGTCCGCTCCTGGCGGGGCGAGCTCCGGCTGCTGGTGATGCCTGACCACCCTACCCCGATCAGGACCCGGACCCACAGCCCTGAGCCGGTCCCGTTCCTGCTGTGGGGGGCGGGCATTGGCGCTAACGGGGCAGGGAGATTTAGTGAGGCTGAGGCAGAAAAGACTGGCCTTTTTGTTGACCCGGGGTATAATATTATGGGGAAGCTGGTAGGGAGAGAGGTTAAACGTTAGCATGGCGCTGATTGTTCAGAAATACGGCGGCTCATCGGTGGCTGATGCGGAGCGGATTAAGAATGTCGCCCGGCGCGTTGCCCGGACAAAGGATGAGGGCAACCAGGTAGTGGTGGTGGTCTCGGCGATGGGGGATACCACTGATGAGCTAATCAGGCTGGCTTACCAGCTTAACCGGCGTCCTGACGCACGGGAGCTTGACGTGCTCCTTTCCACCGGCGAGGTTGTTTCCAGCACCCTGCTGGCGATGGCGCTTGAGGATATGGGGTATAAGGCAATCAGCCTTTCCGGCGCCCAGGCGGGGGTAAAGACGGACACAGCCCATAGCCGGGCTCGTATCTTGAAGGTGGACCCCGGGCGGGTGGTTAGAGAGCTGGAGCGGGGTAATGTTGTCATCATTGCCGGATTTCAGGGGATTACCGAGGAGATGGACATAACCACCCTGGGCAGAGGTGGCTCGGATACTACCGCCGTGGCGCTGGCGGCTGGCCTCGGAGCGGAGGTCTGCCAGATATATACTGACGTTGATGGTGTCTATACCTCTGACCCCAGGCTTGTTCCTGAAGCTCAGCCGCTAGCCGAGGTTGGCTATGATGAGATGCTGGAGCTGGCGACCTATGGGGCGAAGGTGCTGCACCCGCGGGCGGTTGAACTCGGCGAGCTGTTCAATATTCCGATTCTGGTTGCCTCCAGCTTCACTGACAACCCGGGGACACTAATTCATGGAGGGGCATCTATGGAAGTGCGAAATAAGGTGAGGGGTATCGCTCATGACCTTGACGTGGCCAAAATAACGGTGGTCGGGGTACCTGACCGGCCCGGCATTTCGGCGGCAATCTTTGTTCCTCTGGCTAATGCTGGGGTTAATGTAGATACCATTGTTCAGAACGCCAGTATCCAGAATATAACTGATTTAACCTTCACTGTAGCCAGGGGCCAGCTGGAGAAAGCGATGGAGGTGGTAGGACCAATAGCGAGTTCTATTGGTGCCAGGGAGTGTGTCAGCGACTCCCACCTGGGCAAGGTCAGTATTGTTGGCACCGGGATGCAGAATGCCCCTGGCTATGCTGCCCGGATGTTCGGCACCCTTAGTGAGGAAAACATTAATATCCAGCTTATTACTACTTCGGAGATAAGGATAACCTGTATTATTGATGAGTCCCGGGTTAAGGATGCGGTTCGCGCCCTGCACCGGGCATTTGAGCTGGAGGAGCCGTAATCTGGCTAAACTGCCACCACTTCCTTGACTTCGGGAATTTCCTGCTTTAAGACTCGTTCAATTCCCATCTTCAGGGTGAGGGTAGCCATTGCGCAGCCGCCGCAGGCGCCGGTTAGCTTTACCCTGACGACGCCGTCATCGACATTTACCAGTTCAACATTGCCCCCGTCCATCATCAGGCTGGGGCGGATCTTACTTAGTACCTCTTCCACTCTGTCTCGCATGAAAAAACCCCCTTATAACACACCGCCTTAATCCTAACACAGAGCCTGAGCTACCGGCAACAGAACCATGGGGCAAGACAGATGACGGCAGTAGAAATCCCGGCCTCTAGAGGCTCCCTTCCCTCAGTTCGGCCTCCAGCTGGCTTGAGGCAATCACATTCTGCTCGGCACCGGTCATATCCCGCAATATCACCGTGCCGGTCCTTATCTCATCCTCGCCGATAATCACTGCGTGGCGTGCCCCAAGGGTGTTTGCCTGCCTTAGCTGGGCCTTGAGGCTCTTCTTGCCCGTGGCTTCTATTACTCCGATGCCGGTCTGCCTCAGCCGGGATGCCAGCTTTATTGCCTCGTCCCTTGCCTCATCGCCGATGTGGGCGATAAAGACCCGGGGTTTGGGGAGAGGAGGGATGGGGACGTTCTGCTTCTTGAGGTTCAGTATTATCCGCTCCAGGCCGGAGGCGAAGCCAACGGCCGGTGTTGGCTTACCTCCCAGTTCTTCAATCAGGTCATCATATCTCCCCCCACCGCCGATGGTGCTCTGGGCACCCCCTTCCTCAGGCTGAATCTCAAATACGGTCCTGGTATAGTAGTCAAGACCGCGGACGAGGCGGTGGTTTATGGTGAACGGCAGTTTCAGGTATCCCTTCAGTCGGCTGAAGTGCTCCTCGCACTCGGGGCAGAGGTAGTCGGTGCTTCTGGGGGCGGAGTCGGCGACCCCCTGACAGGACGGGTTCTTGCAGTCAAGCAGGCGAAGCGGGTTTCTCTGGAGCCTTATCTTGCAATCGGGGCACAGCTCACGGCGGTGGCTGGTATAGTGATCCTTGATGGCGGCCAGATATCGGGGGCGGCACTTCTTGCAGCCGATGCTGTTAAGCTCGAGGGTTAACTGGCGAAGCCCCAGGCTGGTGAAGAACCGCCATGCCATCTCGATGACTTCAGCGTCAAGGGCGGGGTCGGCATCGCCGATAGCCTCGTAGCCAAACTGGTGGTGCTCGCGGTATCTCCCCGCCTGGGGTCTTTCGTATCTGAAGATAGACGCCATGTAATACAGCTTGACCGGTTGGGGCTGGTTATGCAGTCCGTGTTCCAGGTAGGCCCGGCACACCGGCGCGGTGCCTTCCGGTCTTAAGGTTAGCTGGTTTCCCCCCTTATCCTCAAAGGTGTACATCTCCTTTGTTACGATGTCCGTTTCCTCCCCCACGCTCCTGGTGAAGAGGTCGGTGTCCTCAAAGGTAGGGGCGTCGATGCGCTCGTAGCCATAGAGCTGGCAGATACCGGCCGCTTTTTGTTCTATGTAGCGCCAGTATGCCTGCTCCCCGGGCAGGATGTCGGTGGTTCCTCTTGGTGCCCGATACAAAGTGGCCTCCCTCTCTTTTCAGGCTAGGATACAGTATTAGCGCTGGATTTGTAAAGGTGGCCGGGGTAGCGAGAGGCCTCGCCTCCTCTCTCAATACTTCGATGCTCCTATCTCCTCAATCTTCCCCGTTACGACAAAGACCACCCGCTCGCAGATATTGGTTACCCGGTCGGCGCTACGCTCCAGGTTGTGGGCTACCCAGATTAGCCGAGTAGCCCTTGTAATAGTTCTCGGGTCTTCAGCCATAAAGGTAAGTAACTCACGGAAGACCTGGTCATAGAGATTATCCACTTCGTCGTCTTCAGCGGTAATTTGCCGGGCAGCCTCGGCATCACGGTTGATAAAGGCGTCCAGGCTCCGGCCTAGCATTTCCTCTGTCTTTTCAGCCATACGGGGCAAGTCAACTAGCGGTTTTAGGGGAGGCTCATCACCTATCATCACCACAATCTTGGCTATGCCCTCGGCATAGTCACCGATTCGCTCTAGTTCAGTTATGATATTAAGTACACAAATGATAATACGCAGGTCACTGGCCATCGGTTGCTGAGTAGCAATAAGCTGAACACACTTCTCCTCTATATCAAACCTCTTCTCGTTTATCTTAAGGTCATCGGCAATTATTTTATGCGCCATATCTAGGTCTCTCTTCTTGAGCGCCTCAATAGAACGGCTGATAGCCTTTTCTACCATACTCCCCATAGCTAGAACATCATCCTGTATTTCTCTTAACCTCTTATGAAAGACTGTCCTTATTTCCATCTGTAAAACCTCCCCTCCGGCCTCTAGCCAAATCGGCCGGTAATGTAGTCTTCGGTTCTCTTATCCTTGGGGCGGCTGAAGATTTCGCTAGTTGGTCCATATTCTACCACTTCTCCAAGAAGGAAAAAGCCTGTCCAGTCGGAAACCCGGGCTGCCTGCTGCATGTTATGGGTAACGATAACTATAGTATAACTTTTTTTCAACTCCTGAATTAACTCCTCAATCTTCAGGGTTGATAAGGGGTCAAGGGCTGAGCAGGGCTCGTCCATAAGAATTACCTCCGGTTCTACCGCCAACACCCGGGCAATACATAACCTCTGCTGTTGCCCACCGGAGAGGGTCAGCCCTGACTTTCTCAGGTCATCTTTGACCTCGTTCCATAACACGGCAGCCCTGAGGCTCTTTTCTACTACCTCATCGAGCCTCACTCTGTGATTTAGCCCCAGCATCCGGGGGCCAAAGGCAACATTATCATATATGGACTTGGGGAAAGGATTGGGCTGCTGAAATACCATACCCACCCTCTTTCGCACCTCGACCACATCTACCTGG
>JAUWPF010000010.1 GCA_030611745.1 Chloroflexota bacterium
ATGACCATCGACAATTTTCCCGCGGGCAGAGCTAATCTTGCTCAGCACCATCTCATCACCACCGAGCACACCGGGGAAATTCATTACCTCCCCCAGCCCGATGCACCCTTTCAGCCGGAGCAGGCGACGAATATCCGAAGCGCCAAGGCTGGCTCCCGAGGTCTCAAGGTGCGTTGCCGGCACACAGGAAGGAGCCATCAGCAAAAGGTCAAGAGGCAGGCGGCGGATACAATTCAGAACATACCTGATGCCTTCAAACCCGCAGACATTGGCGATTTCATGGAGGTCGGTAATCACCGCCAGGGTACCCCGCGGCACCACCGCCCGGGCATACTGACCAACATCAAGCATCGAACTCTCAATATGAGTATGCCCATTAATGAGACCGGGGGCAAGGTATCTGCCATCCAAATCCAGTACCCGGTTCGCCTGCTGGTAATCCCCTACCCCGGCAATCACGCCCTGGTAAACAGCCACATTGCCCGGCTCAACCTCGCCGGTAAAGACATTCACCACCCTGGCATTCTTAAAGATAAGGTCCGCCGCGTAGTCCCCTTTAGCTACCGAGAGCAGGCGCGATTGCCGGGTTGCCATTATCCTTCACCCTCCAGAACACATATATCGGGCAGATAGCGAAACTTCTCATCCCAGTCCAGGCCATAGCCCACCAGAAACTTATCGGGAACGGTGAAACCCAGATAGTCAATCTTAACCGGGACCTGCCGCCGCGAAGGTTTATCGGTCAGGGCACAGAGCCTCACTGAAGCCGGCTTTTTCTTATCCAGATATTCCAGGAGAAACGCACTGGTGACTCCACTGTCCACGATATCCTCGACCACGAGCACATCCCTATCTTTAACCTGGCACCGGGGGGGCAGCACCACTTCAATCCTCCCCGAGTTTTCTCTGCCCCGGCCGTAGCTGGACAGCCAGACAAAGTCAATCTCCAGCGGGACGTTAAGAAACCGGACCAGGTCAGCCAGAAACACAAACGAGCCCTTGAGGACACCGACAAGCAGGAGCTGCTTTCCCTGATAATCTTCCCTGATTTCAGCCGCCAGCTTCTTTACCGCCGCCTGTATTTCCTCATCGGTGAAGAGGACATTAAGCCCGGGTTGAGACTCCATAGCTAGAAGATTATAACCCCTGCTCTGGCTCCTGTCCACCGACCCGGGATGGGAGATGCCACTTTTAGCTTCAACCTATGGTATAATATGCCCGATAGTCAACTGCTAAAGGGGAATTTAATGGCTTACGACGCAGTTAACATGAGGGCATGGCAGATTCGGAAGGAATAGAGATGAACCTTGAAATCCCCAAAACAGCCTATAACGGCAGGATTAAAGAGATAAGACTGGGCAAGGGGGATAAAGCGGTAACCGTGGGTGGGGAAACCTGTTATCCCTTTTACCTTTTTGAGGGTAAGATGCCAAACCTTCCCCGGATAGCCATGGAGGTGTGGGACACATCGCCTGAAGACTGGCCCGAAGCTGCCTTAGAGCCCTTTCAGGGAGTAACCGGCGACCCGGTGGCGTGGGCAAGGAAATGCGTTACTGACTTCGGGGCGGAGATGATTTGTCTGCAGCTGGTGAGCACCGACCCCAACGGTCTTGACCGGGGTGCCGATGAAGCAGCGGCAGTAGTCAAGAATGTAGCCGAGGCCATCACCGTTCCCCTCATCGTCTGGGGGACAGCCAATCATGACAAGGATACCGAGGTCTTGAGAAAAGTGGCTGAGGTCAATGAGGGACGGAACCTGATTCTCGGACCGGTTGAGGAAGGAGACTACAAGAAGATCGGGGCTGCCGCTATCGGTTACCAGCACACCGTAATTGCGTCAACACCCATCGACATAAACCTGGCCAAGCAACTCAATATCCTGCTGGGCAATCTCGGCGTCCGTGATGAACTGCTTATCATAGACCCAACCGTCAGCAGCATCGGCTACGGTATAGAGTACTGCTACTCGGTAATGGAGAGAGTCAGGACGGCAGCCCTGACCCAGCAGGATAATAAGCTTCAGTATCCCCTCATTTGCAATGTAGCCAAAGAGGTGTGGAAGACCAAGGAAGCTAAACCCCCTGCTGATGGAGCCCTCACCCTGGGAGACACCAGAAAGAGGGGTATCCTGCTGGAAGCGATGTCCGCCATGGTCCTGCTCCTGGGGGGGGGTGATGTCTTAATTATGCGACACCCCGAGGCAATAAGGCTGGTCCAGGAGATGATAACCGAGCTCGCCGCCCCCAAAAACAACTAGAAAAGAAAAACCCCGGCACTTATAATGCAGCCGATAACATAGGAAGGGACTTACAACCATGCCACTCACCGGGATAGAGATATTCAAACTGCTGCCCAAAACAAACTGCGGGCGATGTGGGGAGCCTACCTGTCTTGCCTTCGCTATGAAATTAGCGGCCGCAAAAGCGGAACTGGCCGCCTGTCCCGATATCTCCGACGAGGTCAGAGCAAAGCTGGAAGAGGCGGCGGCGCCGCCTATCAAGCTGGTCACTATCGGCGCTGGCAACAGGGCATTCAAGATTGGCGGCGAGACGGTTATGTTCCGCCATGAAAAGAGATTTGAAAACCCTCCCGGTTTCGCCCTCCTTATCAGGGACAGCATGGATGAATCTGAAATCAGCGCCAGGCTGGAGAGATTTAATCAACTTGAATATAAACGGGTAGAGCTCACCCTTCGCCCCGAGCTCGTGGCAGTAAAGGATGAGTCCGGCGACAGGGCCAGGTTTGAAGCTACCGTCAGCAAGGTCAAAGAAAACACCGATGCCAGTATTATCCTGATGAGCCCCAGCCCTGATATTCTGGCAGCCGGTTTAAAGGTCTGTGCGGAGCGAAAACCGCTGCTATACGCCGCCACCAGAGATAACCTGGAGCCGGTAGCCAGCCTGGCCAGGCAAAATTCATGCCCGGTAGTGGCCAAAGCCTCTACCCTGGATGAGCTTGCCCGGCTGACGACTCAACTAACCGACTCCGGGGTAAATGATATTATTCTCGACTCCGGGGCAAGAAGCCTGCGCCAGGCCCTTGAAGACCAGATACTCATCAGGAGCACCGCTTTAAGCAAGCGGTTCCGCCCCTTAGGCTTCCCTACCATTGTTTTCCCCGGCGAAATGACCGATGACCCGATGAAAGAGGCCGTTATTGCCTCCATCTTCGTGGCCAAGTATAGCGGTATCATCGTCCTCTCCGACTTTCAGGGAGAAAGCCTCTTCCCCCTGCTCGTGGAAAGGATGAACATCTATACTGACCCCCAGCGCCCGCTGGCTATTACCGAGGGAATCTACCCTGTTGGTAATCCTGATGAGAACTCGCCGGTGCTTATCACCACCAACTTTTCCCTCACCTACTTCATTGTCTCCGCCGAGATAGAGACGAGCAAAGTCCCCAGCCACCTGCTGGTCAAGGATACCCAGGGGCTTTCGGTACTAACGGCATGGGCAGGAGGCAGGTTCGTAGCCGATACCATCGCTCCCTTCGTTAAAAAATGCGGGATTTCGGAGATGGTCAAACACCATAAACTGATAATCCCCGGCTATACCGCCATCGAAAGCGGCAGTCTGGAAGAAGAATTGCCCGGCTGGCAGATTATGGTCGGCCCCAGAGAAGGGGCCCATATTCCCGCTTACCTCAAGACGTGGCAACCATAGGGAGGAAGCATTGGTCCTTATCGGAGAAAATATAAATATTATGTCAAGGACCATCGGGGCGGCGGTCGCAGCAAGGGACCCGGCGCCAATTCAGGAGATGGCTAAGGCCGAGGCTGACGCCGGGATGGACTACCTCGACATCAATATCGGCCCGGCGCGGAAGGCAGGGGACGAATTAATGGCCTGGGTCGTTAACGCCGTGCAACAGGTTACCGATAAACCGTTATCCCTGGATACAACCAGCCCGGTAGCGATGGAGGCCGGACTCAAGGCATGTAAAGCCAGGCCACTGGTAAACTCCGTTTCCCTGCAGCCGGAGAGGCTGAGGCAGGGACTGCCTCTGGTCAAAAAATATCATGCCTCCATGATAGGACTGCTATGGGGCACGGAAGGGATGCCCCGTGATGCCAACGAGAGATGCCTTCTTGCGGTTGACCTTATCTACCAGGTCAACCAGTTTGGTATCTCCAGCGAGGATATCTGGATCGACCCTATTGCCACGCCGGTATCGGGGGAAATAAACCAGGTAAAGGCATGCCTGGAATTTATGAGTATGCTCAAAGATATTGCCCCTGACTGCAAATCTACGGTAGGGCTATCCAACGTTTCCAATGGCACCCCAGCCCACCTCAGACCCTACCTTAACCGGACCTACCTGATAATGCTCATGCGTTACGGGTTACATTCCGCAATCGTTAATGCCCTTGACCCCGAACTCATCCGGATAGCCCGGGGGAAGATGCCAGAGATTGTCAGCCTGGTACACCGGGTAATGGATGGTGACATGCCCGACCTCTCTTCCTTGAGTCAAAAGGAAATAGAATATGTAAAAACAGTCAGGGTACTTACCGGTGAAACGCTCTACTCTCACTCTTGGCTTGAGATATAGTAACGCCCTGAGGCCTTAACATTCTTGACATGCTGATTTCATTTCCACACATTGAACAGAGCCTACCCGACAGGAGAGATTTTAAAGCAAATAAAGCGTTAAGCCCGCCTGCCGCCCAACCGGACGGGACCAGCAAAGAGAACGGCGGTACAGGTACTTTAAATATGGTGCCTGATGTTATATAATAATTTTCCGAAAACAAGATGACTGGCTATTCTGAGAGCACTACCTCCGACTATTTCTCCGCCGCAGATACAAACGTTCCCTGTAAAATTAGTAAGGAGCCACCTTGGTAAAGGCTGAAATCAGACAGCAACTGGACGAACTCCTGTCCTCCTACAACCGTGATGGCAGCAACCTTATTCCCATCCTGCAGGAGATTCAGGAGAGAAACGGTTACCTGCCCGAAGAGGCAATGCGGAAGGTCGCTCAGTTTCTGAAGCTGCCTGAGAGTGCCGTATACGGAGTAAGCACCTTCTATGCTCAGTTCAAGCTGGTCCCTTCCGGCAGGAAGATTGTCAGGGTATGCCGGGGGACTGCCTGCTACGTACGAGGCGGGGTACGTATCCTGCGTGAGGTGGAGAAACACCTGGGCATCAGGGCAGAAGAGACCACCACCGACCTTGAGTATACCCTGGAGACAATTGCCTGCTTCGGTTCGTGTGCCCTGGCACCGGTAGTAGTGATTGACAAGACCGTCCATGGTCGAATGACACCGGCTAAAGTAAAGCAAATCTTGGCCGATGCCAGGAACGGCGATGAGGCGAAATCGTGACTCTTGATGAAATAAGAACTCGGGCAAGGACAGAACGGGAACTCCTGGAACATAGCGACAGACCCCGTATCTTTATTGGCGCTGCCACCTGTGGCCGGGCGGCCGGTGCCCTTGGTGTACTTGAAGCCCTCGAGGCTGCGTTAGCTCAGAATAACATCGAGTCTATAATCACCCAGGTTGGCTGCATTGGACTTTGCTACGCCGAGCCCCTAATCAGTATTGTCAAGCCGGGCCGCCCCCACATTTATTACGGCAATCTCACTCCCGAGTTCGCCTCTCAACTGATTAATGACTACATCGTAAATGACAACCCACGTCCTGACCTGGCTCTAGGCTCCGTTGGCGAGCAAAGCATCGAGGGCATTCCCCAGTTCTGGGAGCTGCCAATGCTTAAACCCCAGGTACGTATAGCTCTGCGCAATTGCGGGCTCATCGACCCGGGGAACATCGACCACTATATAGCCAACGACGGCTATAGTGGTCTGGTCAAGACACTGGAAATGACGCCAGAGGAAGTCATTGAAGAGATTAAAAAATCGGGCTTGCGCGGCCGCGGTGGTGCCGGTTTCCCCACCGGACTCAAGTGGGAATTCTGCCGCAAGTCTCCCGGCGAAGTAAAGTATGTAATCTGTAATGCCGACGAGGGCGACCCCGGTGCTTTCATGGACAGGTCCCTCCTCGAAGGTGACCCCCACTCCGTCCTGGAAGGGATGCTCATCGGCGCCTATGCCATGGGAGCAACCGAGGGCTATATCTATATCCGAGCCGAGTACCCCCTTGCCATCGAACGCCTGAAATCTGCCCTTCGGCAGATGGCAGACTACGGACTGGTCGGCGATAACATTCTAGGCTCTAACTTCAGCTTTCACATAAAGATTAAGCAGGGAGCAGGGGCTTTTGTCTGCGGTGAGGAGACAGCACTGATGGCATCCATCGAGGGCAAACGGGGTATGCCTCGCTCCCGCCCCCCGTTCCCCGCCCAAGCCGGGTTATGGGGCAAACCAACCAACATCAATAATGTGGAGACATGGAGCAATGTCTCGGCAATTCTAGGGCGAAGTGCCAAGTGGTACGCCAGTTACGGCACGGAGAAAAGCAAAGGAACCAAGACCTTTTCTCTAGCCGGTAAGGTAAACCGTACCGGACTAATCGAGGTACCAATGGGCATCCCCCTTGAAGAAATTGTCTACGGGATTGGTGGTGGAATTCCCAACAATAAACAATTTAAGGCAGTCCAGACCGGTGGCCCCTCCGGAGGCTGCCTGCCAGCCAACCGGCTTAATTTACCCGTTGACTATGAATCACTGGCCGAGGCTGGCTCCATTATGGGTTCAGGCGCCATGGTAATAATGGATGAAGATACCTGTATAGTTGATGTTGCCCGTTACTTCCTCTCCTTCACTCAGTCCGAGTCTTGCGGTAAGTGTGTCATGTGCCGTCTGGGAACAAAGCAGATGCTGGAGATACTGGAGAATATCTGTAATGGGAAGGGTAAACCCGAAGACATTGACCTCTTGCTCAAGCTGAGTGAAGCCGTTAAGGCTGGCTCACTCTGCGGCCTGGGACAGACCTCACCTAACCCGGTCCTCACCACCATTCGCTACTTCAGGGATGAGTATGAGGAGCATATTAAGCGTCACCACTGCCGGGCGGCGGTCTGCAAGGGGCTGGTTACCGCCCCGTGCAGCCACACCTGCCCCGCTGGTGTGGACGTCCCCCGCTACATTCGCTTTATCGCCAGGGGTAAGCCAGCCGAGGCAGTGGCCGTCATCAGGGAAAAAATACCCTTCCCGGCAGTCTGCGGCCTGGTCTGTTTTCACCCCTGTGAGGCAAAGTGCCGCCGGGGGCAGCTTGACGACCCGCTCGCAATCCGGGCACTCAAACGTTTTGCCGCCGAGCATGACAGCGGGTTGTGGAAACAAAGGCTAAAAAGAGCACCGCTAACCGGGAAGCGAGTTGCCATTGTCGGCTCAGGCCCGGCCGGGCTGACCACAGCCTACTATCTGGCCAAACTCGGCCACTCGGTCACCGTATTTGAGGCATTACCCGAGCCGGGGGGCATGATGCGGGTTGGTATCCCCGACTACCGGCTGCCAAAGGATATCCTCAAAGCCGAAATCGAGGAGATAGAAAGCCTCGGTGTTGAGATAAAAACAAACATAAGGGTAGACTCCACAGAAGGTCTCTTCAAACAGGGTTACAATGCCATCTTCCTGGGCACCGGTGCCCACCAGGGTATCGAGCTGGGCGTTGATGGAGAGGACAGCCCCCGGGTGAAGGACTGCGTGTCCTTCCTCAGGGAGGTCAGCCTGGGGCAAAAGGTGGATGTCAGGGATAAAGTAGCCATTATCGGCGGTGGTAATGCCGCTATTGATTCCTCACGAACCGCACTCCGCCTCAGAGCCAGGGAAGTAACCATCCTCTACCGCCGGACACGCGGTGAGATGCCGGCCAGTCCCGAGGAAATCGAGGAGGCCCTGGCTGAAGGGGTGCAGATTCACTTCCTGGTGACACCATCCCGGATAACCAGTCAGGACAATAAGCTCAGTCTTGAGTGCATTCGCATGAAGCTGGGAACAATGGACGCCAGCGGTCGGCGGCGACCGGAGCCAATTGAGGGCAGTGAGTTCAGTCTGGACTTCGACACCATTATCCCCGCCATCGGCCAGCGCCCGGAGATTCCGGAGCGGTTCAAGCTGACTACGAGCCGGGGGAATACCCTCCAGGTTGACCCCTACAGTCTCGCCACCGAGAGAGAAGGTATCTTTGCCGGTGGCGACGCCGTGACCGGACCGGCATCAGTCATTGAGGCAATCGCCGCCGGAAGACAGGCGGCAATCTCCATTGACAAATACCTTGGAGGCAGCGGGGCTATTGACGAAATACTGGCACCACCCGAAAAAGCAGCCACCTTCCTCGAAGAAGCCGAGGAGAAATGGCGGCCCCGGATGCCAGCCTTACCGGTGGCCCAACGGCTCGATAACTTTACCCAGGTAGAACTTGGCTATGACGAAGAGAAGGCAATCGAAGAAGCAGAGCGGTGCTTGAGATGTGACCTCGAAGAATGAAGGGAACGGGGAATTCACCTTGGACATAGTAAAGCTAACCATCAATGGCCAGGAAATTACAGCAGATAAGGGGATGACGGTGCTTGAGGCAGCCCAGAGCACCGGCATCTATATTCCCAAGCTCTGCTATGACCCCGACCTGAAGCCATACGGGGCCTGCCGCCTCTGTGTCGTTGAAATCGAGAACATACGCGGCCTGCCCACCGCCTGCACCACCCCAGTCAGTGACGGGATGGTGGTCCACACCGAGACACCAGTGGTTAGTGAGGTACGACGAACCGCGGTCCAGCTCCTCATGACCGACCACCCCTGCGATTGCCTGATATGCCACCGCAGGGAACAGTGCCAGCCCTTCGACATATGTCTGCGCAGTGTCGCGGTAACCGACCGCTGCGTAACCTGCCCCAAGAACGGGCAATGCGAACTGCAGGAGGTCATTGACTATCTGGGCATTACCGAGCTGCCATTCAGCCGCACAACCAGGTCATTTCCGGTTGATACCAGTAACCCTTTCTTCAACCTGGACCGCAATAAGTGCATCCTCTGCGGCCGATGTGTGCGTACCTGTAATGAGATAACGGGGGTTGGGGCTATTGATTTTGCCTTTCGTGGCTACTCCAGCAGGGTCTCCACCTTTGGCGATAAGCCGCTGGTAGACTCAACCTGCCAGTCCTGCGGCGAATGTGTCGTGCACTGCCCGGTCGCCGCCCTGATGCCTAAAGATACCACACAGCCCGTGCGGGAGGTGGCTACTACCTGTCCCTACTGCGGCGTGGGCTGCCAAATTTATCTCGGCACCCGCGATAACCGGGTGGTGACTGTCCGTGGCAATAAAGACAAACCCCCGAACAACGGTCACCTTTGTGTCAAGGGCCGTTTCGGCATCACCGGTTTTATCCACCACCCGGAGCGCCTGACCACCCCCCTCATCAAAAAGAACGGAGAGCTTACTCAGGCAACCTGGGACGAGGCACTGGGACTGATAGCCGGCAGGCTGGACAAATACGATGGGGACGAGGTCGGGGTAATTGCCTCCGCCAAGTGCACCAACGAGGAAAACTATATTATTCAGAAATTCGCGCGGGTAGTTCTGGGCACCAACAATATCGACCATTCTGCCCGGCTCTGCGACTCCTCGACCCTGGCCGGACTGGGGCAGAGCTTCGGCAGCGGGGCAATGACCAACCCCATAAACGAAATCCGTAACGCCCGGGGTATTCTGGCTATCGGCACCAATACCACTGAAGCCCACCCCATAATCGGACTGGAGGTAAAGAGAGCGGTAAGGAGCGGGGCAAAGCTCATCGTGGCCAATCCCAGGGAGATTGACCTTGTCCGCTTTGCCGAAATCTGGCTTCGACAGCGCCCGGGTACCGATGTTGCTCTGCTCATGGGAATGATGAGGGTGATAGTGGATGAGGGTCTCCTCGACCCGACCTTTATCAGCGAGCGGTGCGAGAACTTCGATGCCTTCAAGGCATCCCTTAATAGCTTTGGACTCGACAGGGTTGAGCGGATTACCGGCGTACCCCGGGACCTGATAACCGATGCCGCCAGGGTATATGCCAGCAGCAAACCAGCCACTATCCTTTACGGTTCAGGCATTACCCAGCACTGCCACGGGACCGATAACGTGATAGCCACCGCCAACCTGGCGATGCTTACCGGGAACGTCGGCAAACCGTCAACCGGGGTTAATCCGCTGCGGGGCCAGAATAATGCCCAGGGTGCCTGCGACCTCGGAGCCTTACCCGACGTCTATCCCGGTGCCCAATCAGTAACCGACCCCGGTACCAGGCAGAGGTTTGAGGCCGCCTGGGAGTGCCCGCTCCCATCATCCCCGGGGCTCACCCTGACCGAGATGCTCGACAGCGCCTCCGAGGAAAAGCTAAAGGCCATTTACCTCGTTGGCGAGAACCCGGTAATGAGTAATCCTGATATCAAGCACACCCGGAAGGCCCTTGAGAGGCTCGAGTTCCTTGTGGTCCAGGATATCTTCCTCACCGAGACGGCCAGGCTGGCTGATGTTGTCCTGCCGGGGGCAACCTTTGCCGAGAAGGATGGTACCTCTACCAATACCGAACGCCGGGTGCAGCGGGTGAGAAAGGCAATTGAACCCACGGGTAACTCCCGCCCCGACTGGTGGATTACCTGTGCCCTGGGGCAGCAGATGAAAGGCAAGGGATTTGATTTTGAGCACCCGTCCCAGATTATGGATGAGATCGCAAGTCTTACCCCTGACTACGGTGGCATCTCTTTTGAGCGCCTGGAAAACGGCGGCTTACAGCTGCCATGTCCTACCCCCGACCACCCGGGGACACCCACCCTCCACACCAGCGCCTTCACCCGGGGTAAGGGGCAGTTTATCCCGCTCGACTACAAGCCACCGGCAGAACTCCCTGATGACAACTACCCGCTAATCCTGACCACCGGGCGCAGCCTGTATCACTTCAACACCGGCACCCTGACCGGAAAGGTAACAGGACTTAACGCCCTCCAGGACAAGGAACTGGTGAAGATAAATCCCGGGGATGCCCGGGCCCTGGGCATCGACGATAATGATATGGTAAAGGTTATCTCCAGGCGAGGGGAGGTGATGGCAAGAGCAGAAGTAAGCGAGACATCACCGGCAGGGGTAATATTCATGACCTTCCACCTTGCCGAAAGCCCGACAAATATGCTGACCAGTCCCGCCCTGGACCCGGTAGCCAGGATCCCCGAGCTTAAGCTATGCGCCGTCAGGGTAGAGAGAGTCCCCCCGGGTGTCTGAACTTAAACTTGTTATGCAGGGGAATATCTGGTAAAATTACACCTTGGTGACCTGAGCAGATATTATCAGACCTACGAGCGACCGGAAAAATTCTTAAACCAGCAAGGAGGAGTATTTATGGGAGAGAGAAAAACAATTACGTCCATGATGGATGAAAAGAGGGTATTTAAGCCCTCGGAAGAAGTCGTCAAGCAGGCATACATCAAGAGCATGGACGAATACAAGAAGCTCTTTAAGAGGTCTATGGATGACCCCGAGGGCTTCTGGGGAGAAATGGCAGAGCAGCTTGACTGGTACAAAAAATGGGATAAGGTACTGGTCGAGGACTTCAAGGAAGCCAAGCACGAATGGTTCGTCGGTGGTAAACTTAATGTCTGCTATAACTGCGTTGACAGGCACCTGAAAACATGGCGAAAAAATAAGGCAGCCTTAATCTGGGAAGGAGACATCGGCGACAGCAAGACGCTAACCTATCAGCAGCTATATTACGAAGTGTGTAAGTTCGCCAACGTGCTAAAGAAGCTCGGCGTTAAGAAGGGCGACCGGGTTTCTATCTACTTACCCATGATTCCGGAGCTAGCCATCGCCATGCTCGCCTGTGCCCGCATCGGGGCTATCCACAACGTTGTTTTTGGCGGTTTTAGCGCCGAGGCGCTAAGAGACAGAATCCAGGACTGCGAGTCTAAAGTTCTTATCTGCACTGACGGTTACTACCGCGGTGGCCGGGTCATCAAGAGCATAGATAACGCGGTTGCCGCCCTTGAGCAATGCCCTGACGTAAAGGACGTTATCGTCGTTAAGAGAGCCAACAACGAAGTAACTATGAAGGCCGGCCGTGACCGCTGGTGGCATGAGGAAATGTCTGCCGCAGATATCAAGCCCTACTGCGAGCCGGAGCCAATGGACGCCGAAGACCCGCTGTTTATCCTCTATACCAGCGGCAGCACCGGCAAACCCAAGGGCGTCCTTCATACCCAGGCCGGCTATCTGCTGTTCTGCTACCAGACCTTCAAGTGGATATTTGATGTGAAGGAGGAGGATACCTTCTGGTGCACGGCTGACATTGGCTGGGTCACGGGGCACAGCTACATCGTATACGGACCACTGGCTTTTGGTGCCAGCAGCATCATATTCGAAGGGGTGCCCTCCTACCCTCAGCCCGACCGGTTCTGGGAGATCGTGGAGAAGTACCAGGTCAACATCTTCTACACTGCCCCTACCGCCCTCCGGTCTATCATGAGAGAAGGGGACGAGTGGCCCAACAAGCGCGACCTGAGCAGTCTGCGCATCCTGGGTTCAGTTGGCGAGCCAATTAACCCCGAAGCCTGGATGTGGTACTACAATGTGATTGGAAAGGGCAAACGTCCCATCGTGGACACCTGGTGGCAGACAGAGACCGGCGGTATCCTGATTACCCCCCTACCCGGAGCTATCCCGCTGAAACCGGGCTCAGCTACATTACCCTTCCCCGGCGTTGATGCAGCAGTAATCAGGGAAGACGGTTCCCCCGCCGATGTTAATGAGGGTGGCTACCTGGTAATCAGAAAACCCTGGCCCGGGTTCATGCGCCGTGTCTATGGTGAGCCGGAAAGGTTCAAGAATACCTACTTTATTCAGTTCCCCGGCGTGTATAACACCGGGGATGGCGCCCGGGTGGATGAGGACGGCTACTTCTGGCTGATGGGACGGATAGACGATGTCATCAACGTCTCCGGCCACCGTATTGGCACCGCGGAGGTTGAAAGTGCCCTGGTATCCCACGACAAGGTAGCCGAGGCAGCCGTGGTCGGCATGCCTCACGACCTCAAGGGACAGGGAATATACGCCTTTGTTACCCTGAACGTCGGCGTGGAGCTATCCGACGCCCTCAAGAAGGAACTGGTGACCCATGTCCGCAAGGAGATTGGCCCGATAGCCTCCCCCGACAAGATCCAGTTTGCCGACGGCCTGCCCAAGACCAGGAGCGGCAAGATTATGCGCCGTATCCTGACCAAGATTGCCGCCGGTGATGTCGACAACCTGGGTGATATCACCACACTAGCCGACCCCTCAGTGGTTGACACCCTGGTAAAAGGAGCCCAGTAAACCCTGAGTAGCCCAACAGGAGCTACCCAGTCTTTTTGCTAAATATGAGGGGGCTAGCCGGATTCCAATGGTTAGCTCCCTCATAATAGTATCACTATAAAAGGGGTCACAATGAAAACTCCAAGGGAGGTGAATCTTGGCGACATCAGCTAATAGATGGACTGTTCTTACTGGCGGATTCCTGCTGAATCTGATGCTGGGAATCGTATATGCATGGAGTGTTTTTGTTCGCCCATTAATGGAATCTTACGGCTGGTCAAAAACAATAGCAACCCTGCCATTCACGATCTTCCTGGTGTGCTTTGCCCTGATGATGATTCCTGCAGGAAGGGCTCAGGATAAAATGGGACCAAGAAAGGTCGCCATGCTCGGAGGCATTCTGCTCGGCCTGGGGTTTATCTTGGCCTCGTTCATCGGACGTTTTGGGACTCCTTTCTGGCTGTTTTTTACCTACGGAATCATAGCTGGAGCAGGATGTGGCCTGGGATACGCCTGCGCTATTCCAGCAGCAAGGAAGTGGTTTCAGGACAAACCGGGGCTAGCGGTGGGAATTGTCGTTGGTGGCTTCGGCCTGAGTGCCCTATTGTTTGCTCCTCTCCAAAGATACCTGATAGACGCTCAGGGAGTGGAGACGACCCTTCTAATAGTGGGCATCGTGCTCCTCGTGGTTTCTGTTCTCTCCGCTTCTCTGTTGCGGAACCCACCCGAGGGATGGAAACCCAAGGGATGGGAGCCTCCTCAGACAACAGCTACGTCAACCGCACCTGCGGTAAGGGATTATAGCCCGAGAGAGGTTATCAAGTCAGGGCAGTTCTGGATGCTATGGCTCACATTTGTTTTCATGTCATCGGCAGGACTGATGGTTATCGGGCACATTGCAGCCTACACTGAAGAACTCGGCATAGCAGTGATGTACGCAGCTGTCGCTGCCGGGGTTCTTTCCGCATTTAATGCTCTTGGCAGACCAGGAGCCGGGGCTCTTGCTGACAAAGTCGGCGTTGTGAAGACCATGCTTGTTCTCTTCACACTACAGGGTATAATGATGCTGGTATTCCCTCACTTCGCAACAAGCTTGATAACAATATTCATCGCGGTGGCAATAATAGGTTTTAATTATGGCTCCTGCTTCGCTCTATTTCCAACGGCAACAGGCGATATTTTCGGTATTAAGAACTTCGGGGGCAACTATGGGCTAGTTTTCACGGCTTACGGGGTCGGCGGCACCCTGGGACCCGTTATGGGGTCTTACATCTACGATACTACACAGAGCTACACCTTGGCGTTCACAATTGCCGCTGTGCTCGTTTTTGTAGCAGTAGCGCTGTCACTGGTTTTCAAATTCAGATACTCAAAATAACAGCAGTGTAACAGTAGTCAATAACCGGGTGAGGAAGAACACCTTGCCCGGTTATCTTTTTCGCTGGATAATATAGTCCGCCAGTTCCGCCAATGACCGGCGACCGGGACAGTCAGGCAACAACTTGAGGTTCCGACACCCCTTATCCCGATAGCCTGAAGCCACCTGGTAGCACTCATCAATAACCGACGAGTTGCGTACTGCTTCTATTGCCGGAGCGATATTTTCCCGTTTATCCCGGTCCTCAAACAGCCTCTTTACCGGATTATCCTCGGGGTAGTGCTTCAAGAGAAGCATCGCCGGCAGGGTAAGTGTACCCTGGCTTAAGTCCGAGCCTCCCGGCTTACCCATTTCCTCCTCGGTGCCAATAAAGTCCAGGATATCATCCACTACCTGGAAGGCAATACCAAGGTTAAAGCTGTAATCCTTTAGAATCTGCACCGACTCCTCCGGAGCCTGACTCAGCACCGCTCCCGACTCGGCAGCCATCGAGAACAGGGCAGCTGTCTTAGCCGAAATCCTCTCCAGATAATCGTCAAAGGTCTGCTCCAGCTTAAAGGCGCTAAAGCTCTGCTTCAATTCACCCCGGGAAATAACTCTCAGGGTCTCGGCAAAGAGCTTCACCACCCGCAGGTTACCGGTAGCAGCGGCAAACTTGCCTGCCATGGCAAAGAGATAGTCACCGAGAAGGATTGCCTTTTCCTCACCCCAGATTTTATTAACCGTGGGCCTGAACCGCCGCACCGAGGAGTGGTCAATAGCATCATCATGAACCAGGGTGGCAATATGCAGCAGCTCACTGGCGGTAGCCATCGGCAGAAGCTCAACGAGGTCGTAGTTGTAAAACTTGCCGCAAAGCAGGGTAAGCGACGGCCGAATAACCTTCCCCCCAACGAGAACGTGGCTTAACATCTCGTGGAACTCAGGGAAAGGGGCACGCTGGTTTTCAACAATCAGCTTAAACTGCTTCTCAACTTCAGCCAGGTCTTCTCGGACTGGCTGGTAGATGGTAGCTATCCGCAAAAGTTGCCTCCTTAGCCACAGCCACCGGTCGAACGGGCCTGCCCCAACCGGCCCGATTCCTCCTCCACCACCTCATCGTCCAGTTTAGAAAACAGGGGCCTGGGCTCGGGCAACCTCTGCCCTGGTGGCGGGGACTTAAGCTGCCAGCCCAAATCTTCTATACTACCCTTAAAACCGAGAAATTCATGCAGCCTGATAGAGCTAAAGGGCAAAAAGGGGTACAGCGCCGTTCTGAGACACGAAATTACCGAAATGGCGACATACAAAGCAGTGGCCGCAGCCAGTCTATCCCGCTTAATTACCTTCCACGGAGACTTCTCCTCCAGGTAGCGATTGGTCTCCTGAGCCAGAGACATCGCCGACCTTATCGCCTCCTTGAAATGGCAGCGGTAAAGAAGCCCATCCATCGTGCTTAAGGTTTCCTCAGCTTCAGCAAGTAAAGCCAGACTGCGGCCATCCAGTTCATCCGGCTCGGGAACACAACCATCAAAATTACGGTAGACAAAGCTAAGCACCCGGTGAACCAGGTTTCCATACGTAGCCACCAGTTCGTCATTGTTGCGGCGAACAAACTCGCGCCAGGAGAAATCCGTATCCCCTGTCTCGGGCATGTTTATTGACAATAGATAACGAAGCGGGTCGGGGTCGAAGCGCGACAGGTAATCAGGCAGCCATACCGCCCAGTTACGGCTGGTGGAAAGGCGTCTCCCCTCAATAGTTAAGAACTCATTGGCGGGTACATCGTAGGGCAGATTCAGGTCACCATAGCCCATCAACATCGCCGGCCAGATAATGGTATGAAAGAGAATATTATCCTTACCCACAAAATAATAGCCTTTCACCTCGCCCTGCCAGAAAGAACGCCACCGTTCCCTATCTCCACTGGACCTGGCCCATTCCTTAGCCGCCGACAGGTAACCAATAACCGCTTCAAACCACACATACAGACACTTACCATTAAAGCCAGGGAGCGGCACGGGTATCCCCCAGTCTATATCACGGGTAATAGCCCTATCCTTGAGACCATCCTCCAGGTAACGCACCGTGAAGTTAAGCACATTCTGCCGCCAGTGGGTCTGCTGGTTTACCCAATCCAGAAGCCTATCCCTGAAGGCAGAGAGTTTCAGAAAGAAGTGTTCTGACTCCTTGAACTCAGGGGCGGTACCACACAGGCGGCAGCGGGGCTGAAGCAGCTCAACCGGACTCAGCGGCTTACCACAGTCATCACACTGGTCACCCCTGGCTCCGGGAGAACCACAGTAGGGGCAGGTGCCCTCAACATAGCGGGCAGGCAAAAACCGCCGGCAGCGGGGGCAAAGGGGTTGCAACATCACCGACTTATAAATATACCCTTTATTATAAAGGGTGAGAAAGATATCCTGTGATACCTCGGTATGATTGGCAGTACCCGTGCTGGTAAACAAATCAAAGGAAATACCCAACCTGCGCCACGAGTCAAGAAACTGCTGATGGTACTCAGCCGCTATCTCGCCAGGCTTCTTACCCTCCTGCTCCGCCTTGATAGTTATCGGCGTACCATGCTGGTCCGAACCCGACACCATTAATACCTCATCTCCCTTGGTGCGGTGGTACCGGGCAAAGATATCCGGCGGCAGGTAAGCCCCGGCAATATGGCCCAGATGGAGGGGGCCATCAGCGTAAGGCCAGGCTACACCAATATAGATTTTCTCACTCACAACTTGCTCCTGTCTAACAGGCCACCAAGTACTTTATCACAACCGGGTGATAAGAAGCTAACCTCCAGCTTCGGGGAAAAAGGTCAGTTCCTGCCTCTCTTTCATCTCCTTATAGGTGGCGTAGCCTTTCTTCAGGCAGCAGTCAACGCACAAACGCTGTGTTTCACCTTCCGCCCCGTCAATAACCAAATAGCGCTCAAGGTACGGGATGGCACGGTGACACTCATCACACTGGATTTCCCCGGGGGACATGCAGCCACGACGCATTTACTCTTAACTCCTTTCTAAGACTCAAGCCAGACCCGGTACAGCTCCTTTCTGGATAAACCTGTCTCTCCGGCTACTTTGGCTATTGCTTCCTTCGCCTTCACCCCTGAGCTACGCATGCCGTGTAACCTGCGCCTGATATCACCGGTTACCAGCGGCCTTGCCACCTCGCTCCTGCCTTCAATAACCAGGGTAAACTCACCCCTTGGCTCGGCGAAATGCTCTCTCGCCTGACTTATCTTTCCTCGAAAGACCTCTTCATAAATCTTGGTAAGCTCCCGGCAAACGGCTATCCTCCTATCCCCGAGGGTAAGGAGCATATCATCAAGCGTTTCGAGCAGCCGGTGAGGAGCCTCCAGAACCACGATAGTGGCAGGCCCATCGGCAACGGACTGCAAGAGACGCCGCCGGCTGCCCGCCCTGCGGGGCAGAAAACCAAGATAGTGAAACTGCCTCACCGGCAGACCAGAGACAACCAGAGCCGTAATAACAGCCGAAGGCCCCGGGATAGGAACCACCGGGATGCCCCGACCACTTGCCGCCACCACCAATTCATAACCGGGGTCAGACATACCCGGCATCCCCGCTTCAGAGACAAGAGCCACATCACCATCAGCAAGGCAGCCCAGAATATAGTCCAGCTTGGTCCACTTATTATGCTCATGATAACTGGTCAGCGGCGCTTTAATATCATAAGCAGCAAGCAGCCGTTTTGTCTTACGAGTATCCTCAGCCGCAATAAGCTTCACTTCACGCAGGGTACGCAGGGCACGCAGCGTAATGTCCTCTAAATTACCGATCGGGGTAGCCACAACATAAAGAACTGGCATCGCCGGTTATCATCCCCAATTTAGCCATTATAACTCACCCTCCGTCACCCGTCCAGATTAGAAGCTGTCCGGTATCCCCCAGACCCATTCCTTGACTTTAAGTCCCTGCTTTTGATATAGTTTTCCTTTAAGAAAGGATGTCAAGATGGCTGCTTTCCAATCCAAAGAACTGCGCCGCTCCTACGGGTTTGATGAGGTGGCGATAGTCCCCGGAGACACAACCACAAACCCTGACCAGACGAACATCGACCTCAAGATAGATAGCCTCACCTTCTCCATCCCTATTATAGCTTCCGCAATGGATGCGGTGACCGATGTCAACTCCGCTATCCTGATGAGTAAACTGGGCGGGCTGGGTGTTCTCAACCTGGAGGGAGTGCAAACCCGGTATAGCAACCCGCAGGAGGTGCTGGCTGAAATCACCCGGGCCCCTGAGAGCAAGGTTACTCCCCTGCTCCAGAAAGTCTATTCCCAACCGATCAAGGAGAACCTTGTGGGTGAGAGAGTCGAGTCAATTAAAAAGGCAGGAGCGGTGTGTGCCGTCGCCGCAGCACCAGCCAATACCAAGCGCCTGGCTCCGCTAGCTGCTGAAGCCGGGGCCGACGTTCTTTTTGTCCAGTCCACCGTTACCTCTGCCCGTCACATATCCAAAAGCTACCGGGGGCTAATCTTCGAGGAGCTCGTTAAGTCCCTCTCCATACCTGTTGTTGTCGGGAACTGTGTGAGCTACAGCGCCTGTTTAGAATTGATGCGAACCGGAATCTCCGGGGTACTGGTAGGGGTCGGGCCCGGTGCCGCCTGCACCACCAGGGAAGTGCTGGGAGTAGGAGTCCCCCAGATAACCGCTACTATAGACTGCGCTGCCGCCAGAGACGCCTATCAACGTGACTCCGGTAGATACATACCGATAATCACCGACGGTGGTTTCCGCAAGGGTGGCGACATATGTAAAGCCTTTGCCGCCGGGACTGATGCCGTAATGGTAGGCTCCGTTTTCGCCCAGGCTAAAGAGGCGCCGGGAGCAGGCTATCACTGGGGAATGTCCCACCCCCACCCGGCACTACCCCGGGGGACCAGGATAAAGGTCGGCACTACCGGCACGCTGGAACAAATCCTGTTCGGCCCTACTTCAGTAACCGATGGCAGCCAGAATCTTATCGGGGCCCTGCGGACAGCGATGGGTGTCTGCGGGGTATCTAACATCCGGGAGATGCACCAGGTGGAAATGGTAATCGCCCCCGCCATCACCACCGAGGGGAAATCATGGCAACTGGCGTCACCTTAGCTATAGGGCAAAATTTGGATGCTACATAAAGTCTCTCTAGGAGTGGGCGATATTGACAAGTATCGCCTGATAGAAACCAGAGGGCTCATTGATGAGGTAGTAAGTCTCGGCGACGAGCTAAAGGGGCTGCGCCTCTGTCACATCAATTCCACCCCCTTTGGCGGCGGGGTGGCGGAGCTCCTGGTTTCCTGTATCCCGCTGCTTCGCTCCCTGGGTATTAAAGCCGACTGGCAGATTATCCGCGGCGACCGCCGCTTCTTCACCATTACCAAGAGCCTGCATAATGCCCTGCAGGGCGCTCCCTTCAAGGAGATTAAAAAGGACAGCACCAGGAGGGTGTTAGGCGCCAATAACCTGGAAAATGCCCGCGAACTGGACCCGAATTACGATGTTTTCATCGTAAACGACCCCCAACCAGCCGCCCTGCGCCACTTCTCGCCGGACAGTAAAGCCAAATGGGTCTGGCGCTGCCATGTGGATAGCTCGCAGCCGGACCCCGAAGTGTGGGACTTCCTGCGTCATTACATAGAAGAGTACGATGCCGCCGTTTTCACCACCGGGGACTTCATACCCCAAGACCTTCGTCTGAATAAAGTCGCCACCATGGCACCGGCAATCGATCCCTTCAGCACCAAGAACATGTTCATCAAGAGATATGTCTGCCGGGAAGTACTGGGCAACATCGGTATTGACCGCCAGCGCCCTCTAATTACGCAGGTATCTCGCTTTGACCGCTGGAAAGACCCCTTCGGCACGATAAAGGCTTACCGGTTAGCCAGAGAAAAAATACCCGGTCTCCAGTTGGCCATGGTCGGCAGCTTCGCCACCGATGACCCCGAGGGATGGGACATCTACGCCGCCTTGAGCGAAGAGATAATCAAGGATGACAATATGTTCATCCTCTCCAACCTGAGCGGGGTCGGCAATATGGAGGTAAATGCCTTCCAGCGAGCCAGCGACCTGGTAGTCCAGAAGTCAATCAAGGAAGGCTTCGGACTGGTGGTGGCTGAGGCGTTATGGAAAGAGACGCCCGTAATCGCCGGCAATACCGGTGGTATCCCGCTCCAGATGACCGGCGAACTCAGTAATTACATGGTGAACAGCACGGAGGAGTGCGCCGAGAAGATAGTGCACTGTCTGGAAAATCCCGCCCTGAGCAAGAGACTGGGCAGACAGGGCAAGGAAATTATAACCCGGAACTTCCTGATGCCCCGACTCATCAGGGACGAGCTCACCCTGATAAAGAAGTTAGTGGCAAAATAGGCTATTCTTCATCCTCATCATCAATGACGGTGTCTCCCCCA
>JAUWPF010000046.1 GCA_030611745.1 Chloroflexota bacterium
GGGCCTTCTTCAAGCGGGCGTGAGCAAGTATCTCGGGGTTCGAGGCATCACCGTAGATGCAGGGGATTCCCCGGGAATGTAGTCCTGAGATGACCTGGGGGTCAAGGTCAATCGCCAGGTAGGAGAGGTTTCGCCGCTCCAGTACCCTTGCCAGATTGCTGCCAACCTGACCGTGGCCGCAGATTACGGCATGCCCTGAGAGCTGCCACTCCCTGCCTGGCCAGTCCGGCTCAAGGTGTCTTACCATCAGTCGCCCCAGCTTCTTTTTCCGGCTGAGCCACCGGTAGAGGGGTGGGGTAAGGCTTATAGCGAAGGGGGTCAGCAGCATCGTGATGATGGCGCTGGTCAGGGTCAGGGAGTAAAGATAGGGGGAGACAATGCCGGTCTCCACGCCCATTCCTGCCAGGACGAAGCTGAACTCACCTATCTGGAATAGTCCCATCCCGGTGAAAAGGGCAGTCTTGAAACTGTAGCCGAAGAGCCAGGGGATGAGGCCACAGATGATAAATTTGACCACGACGATGAATATTACCACCACCGTGACGGTGCCCGGATTCTCCATGAAAAAATGGAGGTTGACCAGCATGCCCAGGGAGACAAAGAAGAGGGCCCCGAAGGTATCACGCAGGGGAACGATATTAGCCAGCGCCTGGCGGGCGAAGAGAGACTGGCCGATTAGCAGTCCGGCGATAAAAGCCCCAACGGCAGCGGATAAGCCGAAGAAGTAAGCGCCAAAGGCGGCTGCCAGGCACAGGGTTACCGTGGTCAGCAGGAACAACTCCCGGGAACGCTCTCCGGCGACCCGTCTCAGGAGCCAGGGCAGTCCCCACATGCCCAGGACCAGCATCACGGCAATAAAAAGCCCGGCCTTGAGGATGGCGCTGCCCAGGACCGCCCCTAGTCCCGCTCCTTCCCCGCCCAGCGCCGGCAGGATAATCATCAGCGGTATCAGGCTCAGGTCCTGTACCAGGGAGATGCCTATCATGATGCGGCCGTGCCCTGAGTCAAGTTCTCCCCGCTCCATCAAGGTCTTGAGCACAATCATGGTGCTGCTGAGGGCGATAAAAAAGCCGAAAAAGACTGCCGGCAGCGTTGCCCAACCCAGCAGCTTGCCCAGGGCCAGACCCGCCGCCGCGGTCAGTAATACCTGAGCGGCACCACCCAGGATGGCGACTTTGCCTATTCGCCTGAGTTCACTCAAGGAGAACCCAAGTCCTAACGTGAACAGGAGCAGGATTACCCCGATGTTGGCCAGGGTGCGGATTGTCTCCGGGTCATGGATGAGACCGAAGCCATGGGGGCCGATAGCGATACCGCCTACGATGTAGCCCAGAATGACGGGCAGCCTCAGCCGGCGGGCCAACATGCCTCCGACTATAGCGGTAACCAGGACGATGAGCAGGTCAAGGCCAAATCCCAGTTCTTCCATCGCTTATTCCTGAAATTGAGAGCAGTCTAATATGGTCATTCTAGCACAGAATCGAAGGCGAGGCGTAGTGGTTGGAAGCCGCCGGTAACCTTGCCACGGGCGATTCGAATATGGTATTATTTTGTATTCCCCTTGAAGTTTCCAGGAGGAGTGTAAGTTATGCCGAAGATTTATCTTCTTGATGTGACCAACCGGGACGGGGTGCAGACAGCAAAGCTCGGCCTGTCCAAGCTCGAAAAAACGATGATTAATATCTACCTGAACGAGATGGGGGTCTTCCAGTCCGAGTTTGGCTTCCCTACCTCCAGGCACGAGTCTCGTTACCTGCAGGCAAATCTGGAACTGGCTGAAATGGGAGTCCTTAAGCCCCTCCGCCTGGGAGGATGGATAAGGGCTATCGTTGGTGATGTGGAGACGGCCTTCAGGATGGTGCCTAATACCCGGCATCTCAATCTCTCCATATCCACCTCAGACCAGATGATTAATGGCAAGTTCCAGGGAAGAAAGCAGAAGGATGATATTATCCGGGAAATGACCGAGGCGGTTGATGCGGCCCGGTCCCTTGGCGCGGAGAGCATCGGTGTCAATGCCGAGGATGCCTCGAGGACGGAGCTGGACTTCCTGGTCAAATTCGGACTTGCGGCTAAAGAGCATGGGGCGGACAGGCTCAGGTACTGTGACACCCTGGGTTACGATAACCCCTTCACCATCTATGAAGCCATCAGGGCGCTGGCGGAGAATGTCGGAATGCCCATTGAGCAGCACTGCCATAGTGACCTGGGAATGGCGGTGGGCAATTCTATCGCCGGGGCTAAGGGGGCGATAGACGGCGGACAGGATGCCTATATCAATACTACCGTCAACGGCATCGGGGAGAGGGCAGGAAACGCTGACCTGGTAGCGGTGATTCTGGCGGTGACCAAGTCAAAGGGGTTTACTGAGAAATACCAGCTGGGCGGTTCGGTTGACCTGTCCAAAGCGTGGAGAATCGCCAGGTTCGCCAGCTACGCCTTTGGGGTGCCGATTCCGATGAACCAGCCCGGGGTGGGCGCTAATGCCTTTGCTCATGAGTCTGGCATCCATGCTGATGGTGTCCTGAAGGACCCCGAAAACTACGAGCTGTATGGCTTTGAGGAACTGGGCAGGGGTGAAGCGGAGTTTGTGGAAACGGGAAGGGAAATTTGCACTGGAGAATATAGCGGAGTATCCGGCTTCAGTCATATCATGGGAAAGATAGAGGTATCGTTTGCCAATAGAGAGGAAGCTAATAACATCCTGGAGCTGGTAAGATATGCTAATGTGGAGTCACAGAAGCCACTCGTTGAAGACGAGCTGCTCTTCATCGCCAGGTATCCGGAGATTGCCAGGAAGCTCTTAACCCTCACCCCGCTGGAGTAACCCCTCTTCGAGTAAGAAATGACAGAGAGGCTGTTATTTGAGAAGGCAGCCTCTTATGGATAACCATTTGCCACGAGACCGGGCATTAATAACCATTTACCGCCGCCTGCTGGCCTGCTACGGGCCCCAGCACTGGTGGCCGGCCGAGGAGCCCCTTGAGGTAATAGTCGGCGCTATCCTTACTCAAGCGACTGCCTGGGGTAATGTGGAGAAGGCGATAGCCAATCTAAAATCAGCCGGGGCATTATCACCGGGAGCGCTGCGCCGGCTGCCTCTCGCTAAGCTTGCCGCTCTTATCTATCCCTGCGGTTACTATAACGCCAAGGCGTTAAAGCTCAAAGCCTTTGCCCGCTGGCTTGGTGAATACTACGACGACAGCCTGGGGAGACTGTTTGCCGGTGATACTGACCGCCTGCGCCAGCAGCTTCTTTCCCTTTATGGCGTCGGGCC
Source organism: Chloroflexota bacterium (assembly GCA_030611745.1). Lineage (GTDB taxonomy): Bacteria > Chloroflexota > Dehalococcoidia > Dehalococcoidales > JAUWPF01 > JAUWPF01. Next base: position 3,278 of record JAUWPF010000046.1, read on the forward strand.
GGAGACCGCCGATTCCATAATCCTGTATGCGGCCGGCAAGCCCGTTTTTGTGATTGATGCCTATACCCGCCGTATCACGGGCCGCGTTGGCCTGGCACCGGATAGTAATAGCTATACTGCCTATCAGGCCCTCTTTGTGGAAAACCTGCCGCTTGATGAGCGGCTATTTAATGAATACCATGCCTTGCTGGTCCATCTGGGGAAGAATGTTTGCCGCCGCCGCCCCCGCTGCCGGGAGTGTCCCCTGGGTGATATCTGTCACTTCGCCGGCAATGTTGACGCTGGTGATAAAGTTGGTTTAAGATAGGTGGGAAAGGGAGCTATTTGTATGCCCGCTGCCGCTGTCCTCTATGCCAGGAAAGACCATGTCGCTTATATTACCCTTAACCGCCCTGAGGCAGATAATGTCATTAACCGGGAACTTGCCCAGGAACTGGAGGATATCTGCTGTCAGGTGAACCAGGACGATGAAGTCTATGTGGTCATAATCACCGGGGCCGGGGATGGGGCGTTCTGCGCGGGCAGTGAGTTTGGGCGGGGGGAATATGCCCCTGGCGTGGCTACGGCAGTAGCCGGTATCGACTGCCCGGTTATTGCCGCTATCAACGGCGATGCCCTGGGGCAGGGACTGGAGCTGGCTCTTGCCTGTGACCTCAGGCTGGCGGTGGAAAAGGCACACTTCGGCTTTCCCCAGGTAGCCCGGGGGCTTATCCCGCAGGATGGCGGCACCCAGCGCTTATCTCGCATCGTGGGCAGGGGTAAGGCGCTGGAGCTGATTCTTACCACTGATACTATAAGCGCCGCTGAGGCGTTTGACATCGGGCTGGTAAGTCAGGTAATTGCTGATGAGAAGCTGGCCCAAGAAGCGGAAACCCTGGCCGGGACCATGGCGGCCAGGGCACCTGTTGCCCTGAGGTTTGCCAAGGAAGCGGTAAATAAGGGGCTGGATTTGACCCTGGAGCAGGGGCTTCGCCTCGAGGCTGACCTTTATTTTTTATTACACACCACCGCTGACAGGTCAGAGGGCATTACCGCCTTTCTGAAGAAGAGACCGCCTCAATTCAAGGGACGGTAACTTTTTGCACCGAAGGTGCAAGAAGCACACTTCCAGTGGGGAAGTGGAAGGGACACTGGGGAAACCCCAGACCCCTGCGCTAAAGCGCAAAAGGAAAAAATCCTGATGGCTGATTTTGAGACGATTATCTACGAAAAGCGAGACGGCCTTGGTTATGTTACCCTTAACCGGCCGCAGGCCTTAAATACCTATAACCTCCAGATGAGGGACGAACTATACCAGGTGCTGGCGGCAATTAAGGGTGACCCTGAGGTCAGGGTAGTCATATTTAGGGGCACCGGGGAGAAGGCTTTCTGCGCCGGGGCTGACCTCTCTGAGTTTCTCACCGCACCCTCCCCGGTGATTGCCCGGCAGGTGCGCTGGGAGAGGGATGTGTGGGGGCTGTTTTTGAGTATTCCCCAGCCGCTTATCGCGGCTGTTCATGGCTATGTCCTGGGTGATGGACTGGAGATATCCCTGTGCTGTGACCTCAGGTTGGCTTCGGAGGATGCCCGGTTCGGCCTGCCTGAGCCGGGGCTTGGCATAATCCCGGCCGCCGGGGGCAGCCAGACCTTACCGCGGGTGATAGGCAGGGCTAAAGCGCTGGAGATGCTGCTTACCGGTCGCTGGCTCAAGGCTGAGGAAGCTTACCGTCTGAAACTGGTTAACCGGGTCGTCCCCCGGGGTGACCTCTGGCCGGCGGCGGAGAGACTGGCAGCTAAAATCAAGGGCTACAGCCCGGCGACGGTAAGCTATGCCAAGCAGGCTGTTAGCAGGGGGCTTGACCTGAGCCTTGATGAAGGGCTGGAGCTTGAGGCGAGGCTGGGTGGTCTCGTTACAAGTGAAGGGGGAGCTTCGTGATAGAGAAGGACCTGGACATCCTTGCCGATAAGGTAACTGACTTGATTATCAGTGCCGGGAAGGTGGTCGTTTTCACCGGGGCCGGTGTTAGCACCGAATCGGGAATCCCTGATTTTCGCAGCCCGGGTGGAATCTGGGACCGGTTTGACCCCGATGATTTCACCTATCAGAAGTTCGTCAGGGACGCCGGGGCAAGGAGAAAGCAGTGGCAGATGCTGGGGGAAGGGCTCCTGACAACCGAGGCCCGGCCGAACCCTGCCCACGATGCGATTGCTGAGCTGGATAGACTGGGGAAGCTGGACTGCGTCATTACCCAGAATGTGGATAATCTCCACCAGAAGGCGGGGGTGCCTGACGATAAGGTATTCGAGCTCCATGGCAATATGCAATGGGCGATATGTCTTGGCTGCGGCCGGCGCTATCCTTTTGCTCAGATTAAGACCAGACTGGATAGGGGCGAGGAAATCCCGGACTGCGAGGTGTGTCACGGTATCCTGAAACCGGCTGTTGTCTTTTTCGGGGAGCCACTGCCCCAGGAGGTGCTGGCTGAGGCGACCCGCCGCTCGTCCAATTGCGACCTGTTTATCGTGGTTGGCTCAACCCTGGTGGTCTACCCCGCCGCCTATATGCCTGTCTATGCCACCCGGGCGGGAGCCGGGCTGGTTATCATTAACCTCAGCTCCACGCCGATGGACCAGGAAGCCACGGTCCTCATCAGGGCTAAAGCGGGGGCGGCAATGTCGGGGATAGTAAAACGGGTGAGGGAGAAGCTTGACCTCCCAGTTTAACATTTAACCGTTATAGAGAAAGGAGAGACCTGTCAAGATGGACAAAGTCTGGAGTAGTGTGGAAGAAGCCATAGCTGATGTGGAGGATGGGGCAACGATAGCGGTGCCCGGTTTTTTTGCCGCCGGGGTTCCCCGCGTCTTGCTGAGAGCCTTAATTGCTAAGGGGGTAAAGGGCATTACCCTGGCCTGTGGTTGTGGCCCCCTGTTGGGGGCTTCCGAGGAGTTGGCCCAGCTGGTTAAGAATAAGCAGCTCAGAAAGGTGATAGACTCCTACGGACTTTACCGCTCGGCGAGCAAGGGTATGGCGGACCCCTTCGAGCAGGCGGTGAGGGCTGGTGAAATAGAGCTGGAGGTCTATCCGATGGGGACGCTGGCGGAGAGGTACCGGGCGGCCGGGGCCGGGATTCCGGCTTTCTATACCCCCACCGGCGCGGGCTCGATAGTAGAGGAGAGCGTTATCACCAATATCCCCGAAAATCGCAGGAAGAAAGAGACGAAGGTGATTGACGGGGAAAAGTATGTTCTGGAGTATGCCCTGAAGACGGACTTTGCTTTTATTCATGCCTATAGCGGGGACAGGGAAGGAAACCTCCGCTATAAGATGACTGCCCGGAACTTCAACCACGTAATGGCTACCGCAGGGAAGGTGACCATCGCCGAGGTTGAGAATCTAGCCGTGCCGGGGGAGTTGGCCCCTGATGATATCCATACCCCGGGAGTATATGTGCAGCGGGTGGTCAAGGTGCCCCGTCTCAGCTTTGCTCTAACCATAGATTAAACGCCAGATTAAACACTGAGGAGGAAAGAGGGAAAAATGAAGTTTGAAGGACTCCCCCGAGAGATGATTGCTATGCGCGCCAGCCAGGAAATAAAGGATGGCGACTACGTGAACCTGGGGATAGGCATTCCCACTCTTATCAGTAACTGGATAGAGGGGAAGGATATCATGCTTCAATCAGAGATTGGCATGATGAAAACCGGGCCGTTAGCTTTTGGGGATGATGTTGACCAGGACCTGATAAATGCCAGCTGCCAGCCGGTAACGCAGCTTCCGGGGACGTCTTACTTTGACATCTTCCAGTCCTTTAGTATGATAAGGGGCGGCTATATGGATGTCATCGTGATGGGGGCGCTTCAGGTTAATGGCAGGGGCGATTATGCTGGCTGGTCGAACCCGGCGCGGGGCCTGGATATGGTGGGGAACATTGGCGGCTCGATGGACCTGTGTGCCGGGGCGCGCAAGTTGTTTATTACCATGGAGCATGTCACCAGGGATGGCCAGGCTAAAATCGTTAACGAATTAAGCTACCCGGCTACTACCAAGGGGAAAGTAAAGATGGTCTTTACCGACCTGGCGGTGCTTGAGGTTACACCCCAGGGGCTCGTCCTCAAGGAGGTCTACCCCGGGCTTACTGTCGAAGATATCCAGTCAGTGACCGAGCCCAGGCTTATCGTAAGTCCGGACTTAAAGGAAATCGAGCTTTAGTCAGAATGGGCTGCCTACAGCGGA
>JAUWPF010000076.1 GCA_030611745.1 Chloroflexota bacterium
CCCGCGCAGGGTTGACTGCCATGAAGAGAGGGGTTAGGATGTGACCAGATAGATTCCCACCAGCTCCGGGACGCAGCCAAAGGAGAAGAGCTAATGAAAGTAATCGGGTTGATTGGCGGCATGAGCTGGAACTCCACATCAGAGTACTACCGAATCATTAACGAGCTGGTGGCTGAGAAACTAGGTGGCCTGCACTCAGCCCGCTTAATTGTTTATAGTCTGGACTTCGATGAGGTCAGGCAGGCACAGCGCCAGGCCCACTGGGATGATGCTAGCGCTATCCTCAGTCAGGCAGGCATAGCCTTGAAACAGGCTGGCGCCGACTTTCTGCTAATAGGCACCAACACCATGCACAAGGTTGCCGATGCCGTCAGGGAAAGGGTGGGCTTGCTACTCATTGATATTATCGATGTTACCGCTAATGCCATTATTAAGAGTGGACTCGGTACGGTGGGACTGCTGGGAAGCCGATTTGTGATGGAGGAGCCATTTTATAGAGGGAAGCTGGAAAAGCAGTTTGGCATCAGGGTGCTTATACCCGAGGAAGAAGAGCGGGCGATAGTTGACCGGATAATCTTCGACGAACTCTGCCAGGGAAAGATAGAAGCTTCCTCGCGCCGTGACTGTGTTAAGATTATCGCTAAGCTGGTAGGGCAAGGCGCTCAGGGAATTATCCTTGGCTGCACTGAACTACCACTGCTCATTCAGCCTGGTGATGTAACTGTCCCTTTATTTGATACCACCCAGCTCCATGCTGAAGCCGCAGTCAACCTGGCACTGGCTGGACCATAGGCACCGGAGCGTGTTCTGTTACCCTAACCCCCCGGGGAACCAAAACTTACCACTTTCCCCAGATAAAGGGAATCAGAAAAACGATACAGGCTACTAAAAAAATAACGCCGCCCGCCAGTCCCAGAGGACTTCCAACAGCGATGCTGTCCGCAATGAAAAAGCCACTACACACCAGGAAGAGCACCCAGCCCAATAATTGAAATTGACGTTCTCTTTTCTCCTTGCTTTCGGGCACCATATCCCCCTTTCGGATTTTACCAGGCTCCAGCCAGGCTATATTACCCCCCGCCCCTCCAGCCCCGCCAGCTCATCCTCGCTCATTCCCAGGAGCTTGCGGTAGACATAGCCATTGTCCTGCCCTAAAAGCGGGGCTGCCCGACGGTATCTCGCCGGCGTACGGGATAACCTTATCGGGGTGGCATCGGACGTCGTCCTGCCCAGCTCGGGATAGTCAAGCTCGATAAAAAAACCCCTTCCCTTAAGCTGGGGGTCGTTTGCCAGGTCACGGGCATCCTGCACCACCCCCGCGGCTACCCCTTCCCGCTGCAGCAAGGCCATCACCTCGCCGGCGGTGTGCTCCCGCGTCCATTCCCCTACCAGCCGGTCCAGCTCATCAGCGTTCTCAAGCCTGCCCGCCAGGGTGGCAAACCGCCCGTCTCCGGCCCACGCCGGGTTACCCAGCGCCCGTTTAAACCCCCGCCACTGGCTATCATCAAATACCGCGATAGCGCACCAGCGGTCGTCACCTTTACAGCGATAGACGCCATGGGGCGCCGCCTCACTTGAGCTATTACCCACCGGCTCAAGCCCTCCCCCACCCGCCGTACAGCCCGGAACGGCGCTGCCCGATAGACTCGCCATCGCTTCCACCTGGGAGACATCGAGATACTGCCCCTCCCCCGTTTCCCGCCGGTATTCCAGAGCCCCGAGCAAGGCTAAAGCAGCCACGAGCCCCGCCACATGGTCGGCATAAGAGAAACCCGGGCCCAGGGGAGGCCTGCCGGGGAAGGAGGTGAGATAGGTCATCCCGGAAAAAGCCTGCACCGTAGGGCCGAAGCCGGCATAGTCCCGCCACAGTCCGGTAGCACCCATCGTTGACATACTGAGCATAATAATATCGGGCTTTACCTCTCTCAGGCTCTCATAATCAAGCCCCCAGTTGGCCATCACCCGCGGGGTGAAGCTCTCTACCACGGCATCACTGATGCCGGCCAGCCTGCGGGCAACAGCCACCCCCTCCGGTTTATCGAGGTCCAGGGTTATGCCCAGCTTGTTGCGGTTCCAGGTGTTATAGTAGCCGCGGCCGAAGCCGTCATCCGCCTCCGGTAAAAGCGGCTGGACCTTAATCACCTCGGCTCCAAAATCAGCCAGGAGCCGGGTGGCATACGGCCCCGCCAGCACCCAGGTAAAGTCCAGAATACGGATATTATGTAAAATAGATTCGTCAGTCATTTCCTTTTCCCTGAAGTGTCTTCGAAGGGATGGCCTTCCCGGGCGAAATCAGGAAGGTAGTTCTCCGCTGCCCCTACCTTCTGCACCCACCCGCTTTCCAATCCAAACCTGTCCAGCAGTCCGAGCACCTCCGCGTACTCCGACGGCAAGATTCTTCTTGCCAGGGCCGGAATCCGCGGCGCCCGGTGGGCAGGGAAGTACTGGGACATGATGCTTACGGTAACCGCGGGGGAGACCTCCCCGGCCAGCCAGGTAAGGGAGTCCTCGCTGCCGGCGATGCCGTTGGGCAGGATGAGGTGACGCACAATCAGTCCCCTCTGCGCCACCCCCGCCTCATCCAGCACCAGGTTGCCCACCTGGCGGTACATCTCCAGAATCGCGGCCCGGGCATGGGCTACGTAGTCCGGAGCCTGTGAAAACTTGCGGGCCCACTTATCGGAGGCATACCTTAAGTCCGGCAGGTAAATATTAATGATGCCGTCAAGCTCTCTCAGGGTCGCAAGGGAATCGTAACCACCGGTATTATAGACCAGCGGCAGCCGGAGCCCCATTGGCACCGCTTCCAGCACCGCCCGGACCAGCTGGGGGACGAAATGGGAGGGGGAAACGAAGTTGATATTGTGGCATCCCAGCCTGTTTTGAAGATAGAGCATCCGCTCCGCCAGGGTATGGAAGTCCACCTCCCGGGACTCCTGGGCTGCCGGGTCCTGGCTGATTTGATAATTCTGGCAGTAGACACACCTCATATTACAGTTGCCCAGGAATATCGTTCCCGACCCCCTGCTCCCGGAAAGGACCGGCTCCTCCCCGTGATGAGCACAAAACGACGAGACTATCGGCAGATAGGCCGAATGGCAAAACCCCCGCTCCCCCTCCAGGCGGTTGACGCCGCACTCACGGGGGCAGATATCACACGCACCCAGCCGTGCCTCCAGTACCTTCGCCCGGCGCTCCAGTTCACCCGACCGGTAGAGGCCGATATAGGCCGGCTCAAACAACAGTTACCTTTCCTTTCAAGGCTAAATTACCCCTTCCCTAACCAGCCTTTCTATCTCTTTCCCGGACAGCCCCAACTCCCCCTGGTATATCCTTATATTATCCTCGCCGGCCTCCGGCGGATAGCCTCCCACCCGCCACGGGGAGCGGCTGAACTTGACCGGCGCCCCGGGGAACTTACACGTCTTACCGGACCGCGGCTCCCTGACCTCGACAAAGAAGCCCCTCTCTTTTAGCTGGGGGCTATCCACAAACCCCGCGACCGAGGCGACCTCCGCCCAGGGAAAACGCATCAGCTGCCCCTTTTCCACCAGCTCGCCAACACGGCGAGTCTTCGTCCACCGCTCCAGGACCTTTATAATATGGTCGAGGTGCTCAAGCTGCTCCTCTCTATCCCGCCACTTCGCGCCGGTCAGGTCCTCCGCCATCCCCTCGCTATCGAGCCACTCCACCAGCGTTTCCCACTGCCAGAGCAGCGTCAGCAAGATATAACCGTCAGCGCAGGGAAAGACCCGGAAGGCGTTATTCCAGTGGAGGCTGCCCTGCCTGGAAGCGACGGCACCTCCGTAAAAATAGCGCACCAGCACGTGGTCAAGGCTCGCCGCCACACATTCCTGGAGCGAAATGTCGATATGCTGTCCCCGTCCGGTGGCATGCCGGCTCCACAGCGCCAGCATGATGCCAACCGCGGCAAATAGCGAGGCTGAGTAATAGGCCTGGTCACCAGAGGGCTTAAGCGGGGGTGTCTCAGACTCACCCGAGACATAGAGCCAGCCCCCCAACGCCCCCGCCACGATGTCAGCGGAGCTATAATCCCGATAGGGCCCGTCCTGCCCGAAACCGGTGATGGAGGCCATAACAAGAGGGGGACTTACTTCACAAAGCGCCGGGTAGCCAATGCCCAGGGAGTCCAGGTACCCCGGCTGAAAGCTCTCCACCAGGACATCGGCGGTCTTAACCAGGCGGCCGAAGACCTCCCGGCCCCGGACACTTTCCAGGTTGAGGGTGATACCGCGCTTACCCGAATTTAGATAGAGACAAGAAGGACCGCCTGCCGTTTCGCCGGATAAGTCCCCACCCGGCCGCTCCACCCTGATAACCTCCGCCCCCATACCGGCCAGCAGCCGCGAGCAGAGCATCCCCTTCGCGTCGGTCAAATCAAGGACACGATACATGGGTCACAACCGGCGCAGCCTGTCCCGCGCCGCTTTAATTCTCTTCAGGCACTGTTCCTTCCCCAGTACCGCCATCGTCTGAAACAGCGGCGGGGCCGCCGTCCGCCCGGTAACGGCT
>JAUWPF010000020.1 GCA_030611745.1 Chloroflexota bacterium
GATTTCCGCTCCTGCTTTAGTGCCTTTTCTTTTTCTATGTAACCGCTATTATCCATGGTCGCCTCCCTTATCTGGCTTAAACGGTTAAGGGCTTATTCTATCTACTTGCTAGCCACTTTGGGACTCATGTGATTGCATTGCGGGGAATCTCCATATGTTAAGACAAACAGATTGTAAAACTTTTTCTCCTCTTGGTCCCATCCCTGTGGAATTCGGAGATAGCGAAAGACGCAGGGCCTTTCCCTAATGACCGTTTTTATGCCACCATTCTTGCTGCTTGAGCTCAGGTGACTGAGCAGTCTCTTACGCAGGTTTTGAGCACTTCCAATGTAGAATGTTTGACAGCAACCTGTGGGATACTCTATCCCACCGCCGTCCACACAAAGCTCATAAACCCCCGGACTGGTAGGAGCATTATCTTCTACAGACGGAGCCGTAAATAGGTATACTCGAGAATAATTTGCCGCTAGAGTGTGATACACATACCCGTTTCTCTCCGAGTAAGCCAGTATCCCCAGTTCCTTTCTGCAATATGCCACCCCTCTTCTTGTTACTGACAGACCGTATTCCTCTTTTATGATGTGCTTTAATTCCTTATCTGTATGGGCCTTTGTGATCCGCCCGCTGCCGATATCTTTCTTCTCCCGTTTAAGAATCGCTATTATGCTCCTTTTCACCATATCCTTCTTACTAACAAAGAAAAATCTTAAGGGGATTTCTTTCTCGCCAGGAGTAATGATAGATAACTTACGTAAGGCTCGAGAGATTCTGCTTGTATCGATTGTAAAATCAAGATTATGGCTTCCATTCCTGGAGTCAGAAATCAGTCTGGCTAACCCGGCTTGGGAGAGCGGCTTTAAGTTAAACTCATTATTAGAGGCAAAGTAATCTTTCTGCTGTTCTACTATTTTCTCCAATATCCTGTGGACAATCAGGTTTCTGGTATTAATGCGCCTTATCTTGTTCAGGAGGCAAGTGGTATTTTTTTTCTCCTCCTCTGCCAGTTTTAAGCTATTCAGGTAGCTTGTCAGTTTCTCATCACTGATCTGGTATTCTATAGAAAATTCCCTTGCGGTATAGTAGATAGAACAATTCACTTCCTCCACAACCTTGGCAATCACTCCGACTTTGGCCAGTGCTGCCGCATTCTTTTGCCTCAGTATATTTGTATCTGGAAGAGACTTAGTCATTATGACGCCTTCTTGGGCCAGCCTCTTGTAGAGTGGAGACTCTTCAACATCACTAATGAAAGTGATAAACTTTTCCGCACTATACTCCAGAAAATTTGATAGAATTATCTTACCGATGAGTCCTTCCCTCCTGTATCCTATGATTTCCTTATGTCCGCCGACTATTTTCCCGACGGGAGTTTTTGAGGGCTATCGCTTGTGGCTCCTCTTTAATCTCTACTTTATTTGCCTTCATTAGGATTTTATTCAGGTCTTCCTCGGTGAACAATCTCCACCCCCTCGTGTCCCTGCTCAATCTTTTCAAGACACCTGCTTTCAGCCAGCGGAGGAGGGTGGCTCGACTGATGCCAACCTTCCTGGATGCCTCCTGAGTTCTGTAGTATACTTTCCCATCGATTTCTACTGGCATAAGTAAAGCCTCCCAACTATAAGCAATTTTGATATAACTTGAGTATATATAAATTAAAAGTATATATGAATCAAATCACAGCCGCATCACAAAAGCAAGGCAAAACCTCACAAAAATGTCACAGATGGAGCGTAACTTGAAGGGGCTTGTAGCGGTGAGACATAAGAATAATCGAGATTTACTGAGCAAATGCAGTTTGGGGCACAACAATTCGCCCTTTAGTGCAATAGTGTCTACCGCAAAGCGACGTAGTCCACCTCTCTAAAAATATAAAGAGGAGAAACTGTCTAGAGGATAACCGTGCATGCCTGTGTAGTATAATAAAAACAAAAAGGCAAGAAAGATGAAGTTGATATTTATCCATGGCTCTGGGGGTTGGGGAGGGATTTGGGGAAAACAGGTTAGCTATTTTCCAGATGCGGAAGCTATCACTTTGCCGGGACATCCTGATGGAGAACTGTATAAGAGCGTGGAGGAATATGCTAACTGGCTACATCAAGTTATCAAATACAGCGGGTACAAAAGCGTGATACTTGCCGGGCATTCTCTTGGAGGGGCGATAGTTATAACCTACGCTCTTAAATACCCCGAGGGCCTGAGCGCGATAGTCCTTATCGGAACGGGGGCAAGGCTCAGGGTTCACCGCCAGTATATATCTATGCTTGAGGAAGCAGTGGAGGGGAACCTTGGGGGATGGGTCGAGTGGATGAAGGAGAACTACGGCAGCCTCCCCCCAGAGGAGCAGGCAACTCTTATAGAAAAGCACCTTGAGATAGGACCACTAGCTCAACTAAATGACCTCCTTTGTTGTGACAGGTTTGATATCAGGGAGAGGGTCCATGAGATAAGAGTGCCTACCTTGGTGATTTGTGGGGGGCAGGACACCATGACTCCGACCAAATTTACGAATTATCTAGCGGAAAAGATACCGGGGGCTAAAAAGGTGATAATAGAAGGAACTACACATCATCTATTCCTGGAGAAACCAGATGAGTTTAACAAAGCTCTTGATGAATTTATCTGCAATGGCCACGACTTCGTTCACACAACATAAGCAATCGTGCAACTCTCATCGTTAAATGTAGCGGGCTAGACTTAAACGGTTATTTCCCGCCAGGACACGGCTACTGAAGAGCATCCAGCCTGGCTTGCAATGCCTCTTTAATAACGCCGAACTCGAGACCCTTATCAACGGCGAAGTCACGGATATTGATGTCCCTGGCAGGCATCTCTTCCCCAATGACTGCCTCAATTTCTCCTTCGGAGAGCCCCCAGTCCAGCAATTCTCTAAAAGTTGTCTTTCCTTTTATCGCCTTCTCTATTGATGCTTCATGTTCTGCTGACTCTTCGGACTGGTAACGGACACGCCTATCTGGATTCCGGTAATATCCACGCTATGGCTATCCAAGAATACTATCTGCTCTTCTACAAGCTTTGCTTTTGCTTTGAGAATGTCAACGGCAGGCTGTGGTAGGTAGGTTGTGTCAGAAAGTAGGTAGGGTAAGCCAGTATAGAGGGCTACAAACACTCTAACAGAGTCAGTGCCTATCTCTACATCTTCCTCTAGATTCGCGTAGGCCGCTTCCAGATCGTTACACCTGAAGTCTGCCAGATTCTCGATAGCTCCCAGGCCAAATGCTGTCCCCAGTTCGGTAAGAGGTATCTCCCACAGTTCACTTATATGCCCAAAGCTGTAAGAACCACGGATATCGGCAGGGTTATATTCCCCGGCAAACTCGCCTACCTTAAATGTTACAGGAACCCTGCTGTCCCCACTACCCTGGCCGCTCCCACCGCCCTCAGTATTCCAGAGGTTAAACGCTATACTCCCCCCGATTCCGCCAAATATCAACACCAGAACAAGCAGACCCATCAACCAGTTATTAATTTTCATCGGTCTCCTCCTGACAGGGTGCCGACCATCATCTCTACCGTATCATCAACCGGGCAGCTATTTTCCGAGGTGCACTTCAAGCAGCTTATGCACTGATGGTCCCGGACTGTCCCGCTTTCGGATACATCGATGTTCATCGGGCAGGCACGGTCACAGGCTTTGCAATCGATACAGGTTGCCACATTCCGCTTTATCTTAAAAATACGAAAGAGGTTAAACACACCGAGGACAGCACCATAGGGACAGGCATATTTGCAGAAGGGCCTTTCCACGAATAAGGAGGCTACTATTACCACCCCCAGTATAATCAAGGCGCTTACGGCGACTTCTCCCGTCCAGAAATTAAACAAGGCGTAATAGGGGTCATAATCCGCGAAAAACAGCGTTGCCGTTGTCGCGGTTACGTAAAGCACCCATATCAAAACAGCGTAGCGCAGATAGCGTAAATATGAATCAAGTTTTGGCGGCACAAACTTATTGAATCTCTTTTTAAATATCTTCCTGCCCGGCTTACCCAGCCACTCCTGGAAACTACCTAAAGGACAAGCCCAACCACAAAACGCCGGGCCAACGAGTAATGCCAGAGCAAATACGATATACATCAGGATAAAGGCTGATTCATGGATTTTATGCACATAGGTCCCCGCCGTGAAATACTGGTAAATTGAGACGACACCACCAAAGGGGCAGACAGCATGCAGTGACGCGGAGGACAGGAAGGCAATTTCCACCCCCTGCTTTTCCAGAGAGTGATTGATGGCAATCAGGGCAATCAGCGCGAAAAAGAAGATTTGAACGAACGTCCTTATGCTGATTTTTCTCTTTCGCCTGCTGGCACCTTTCCTGGTTTTGCCAGCTCTGCCTGTCTCATTTGAGTCTTCTTGCGCTGCCATCTAATTCCCCCTCATCGTTCTTGTTAACAGGATATATGTAAAATGTTAATCTATTATTAAGATTTGCCCTGACTATCTTCAGGGTGAATTTTATCTCATAGTCATGGTTCATGGTAAGGGTCCACTGTAAAATAGTGGTCCTCGATAATTCCATATAGCGTAAACCTAATCAACCGTGACCGTTAGCTCAAATGTCCACTCCCCCTTTTCTCCACCTTCCCAGGGCTGGCTGTACTCCATTGATATGGTGGTCGTGCCTCCCTTAAGCGCCTTGAAAGTCCATATTTCCTGACCCGGGGTTCCGGGCGCAGGTGGCTTGTTACCTTTTGCTTTGGGAGACACAAATCTATGGTCTACCTGTTCTATAACCGCCGTATCGTCAATCGTTGCTGACTCCGACCACTGGAATCCCGTTGTCGGGTTAGAGCATAAGGTAACCGTGAAGGTATCGCCAGCCGCAGTTGCTATCTCTTTGCTGATGTGCTTGGCGCTCATAAAATCATCGCAGGAAACCTCCACGGATGCCTCCCCAGTAACTCCTTTATCCGGCTTTTGTCCGCCCTCTTGACCTGTGAGCTTTTCTTGTCGGACCGTCAGCTTGATAACCGGCTTGACGATAATTTTACCGGAGCCGGTCACAGTCACCATTTTGTCAGCCTCAAAATCGAGAGTCAGAGCCGTAGCTTCACCAGCGACAACATCAAAGGGACGCGTGATTTTCAACTCCTTACTGGGCACCATGGCATCCTGTAACTCTCCGCCTCCCAGGGCTACCTGAATCGTGTCTACAACTAGCCTGACCTGAGTGTATTTGCCCGCGGCCACTTCGCTTGCCCCGAGGAACTGCTCAATTCCCTTAATCTGGAGTAAATCGAAGGTGGTTGCATTATCACTAATATCAATCGTTATCCATTCACCTTCACCCTGCTGAGTCTGTTGCTGTTCCTGCTCCTGAGTCTGGTTATCGCTACCGGCTTGCTCTTGCTCCTGTTCCGCTACCGCTTTATGGACCTGCACCTCGGCAACTGTGACCATAATGCTGGTCACCTCATCGCGGGGTGGCGCATCGGTAACATACACCCGCACGGAACCATATGATGGCGTGGGGACAGGCTCAGGGGATGGTGTCGGCATAGTCCCAGCACACGCTCCGGCGGATAAGGTCACCAGGCTCAAAAGTACGACTCCGAAGAATAACTTTGCTTTAATCATCTTGGTCCTCCCATTCTAATTGCTTTCATTATATTGTAAAACGGAATAAACATGAAAAGGTTAGCTGGCTATAGTAAATTTGTACCGGGAGAGCAGCCTGAATCCCCGTTTAAGGAAACAGGAAGAAAGTGTTGCACCTGTTGACCAGCGGCAATAGTATGAGTTATAATTCATATGAATGGAGGTTCATATGCCTATCGAAGATGAGCAGGCAAGATTCCTCAGGTGTATCGGTGAGCCGACCAGACTTCAAATACTCAAACTACTGGCTGAGAGTGAGAAGTGTGTCGGCGAAATAGTGGAGGCTCTGAACCGGGAGCAGTCTCTGGTCTCGCATCATTTAAGAGCCTTGAAGGAATGCAACATCGTGGTGGCAAGGCAGGAAGCCCAGAAAATCTACTACGGGCTTGCCGACCTCAGATTGTCTGAACTGGTTGCCACCAGCGAATCTTTAATGAGGGAGCTTCCCTTATGCCAATCGAAAGGAGCCTGTTATGATGAATAAAAAATCAAGGATGCTGTGAAAGCCAGGTACTCACAAATAGCTGAGCGGAGAGAGCAAAGCTGTTGCGCAAGCTGCGGGTGTGGGATTAGTCCGATTACTAAAACTGAAGCTATAGGGTATTCGAGAGAAGACCTGGGGTGCATCCCGGAGGAAGCACTCATGGGACTCGGGTGCGGTAATCCCACAGCTATTGCTGAACTGAAGTCGGGAGAGACGGTGTTGGACTTGGGATACGTAATGACCTCAACGCCTGGGCAGGGTGTATCGCTGGAGCCCTCGAGCAGCAACAATACCTGAGGATGATAAAGGAAGCCGGTTTTGTTGATTTACACGTGTTGTCTAATAGAGAGTTCTAAGTAGAAGACAGCAATAACAAGGAAATGGTGAAACTCTCAAGTATAATTGTAAGAGCCTACAAGCGTGAGTAATAGGTATGACCAAGCTGCGGAAAGAGAAAGAAGGCTAGGAATCTGGGAGAAGTATCTTAGCCTTTGGGTCGTCCTTTGCATTGGTGCTGGGATAGGGCTGGGTGAGTTCTTCCCTCAAATCTCAACTGTACTGGGTGATTTGACGATTGCCAATGTGTCAATCCCGGTAGCTGTCTGTTTGTTCCTGATGATCTATCCCATCATGATACAAATAGACTTCAGCCAGGTGGTAAAGGCAGTCAAAACTCCCAAGCCAATTATGGCAACACTTGTCGCTAACTGGGTGGTCAAGCCATTTACCATGGCCTTCTTTGCCTGGCTATTTATGGGCGTGGTCTTCAAGGGGGTCCTGTCCCCCGACATCGCCCAGTCCTATCGGGCAGGGATGATTCTCCTCGGTGTGGCTCCATGCACGGCGATGGTGCTGGTCTGGAGTTACCTGGCCGGGGGTAACATGGGGCATACCCTGGTGATGACCGCCATCAACTCGCTCTCAATGGTGGTTCTCTATGCCCCCTGGCCCAGTTTTTGCTTGGCATTTCCGGGATTATCATACCGTGGGCAACCATAGCCTTTTCGGTGGCGATTTATATCTGCCTGCCCCTCCTGTTCGGCTACTTTACCCGCCGCTGGGCCGTTAAACAGAAGGGTATCGAATGGTTTGAAGCGAAGTTTGTCCCCCCGCTGCGTACCGTGTCTATTGTCGCTCTGCTTATCACATTGGTGGTGCTGTTCAGTTTGCAGGGCAGCGTCATCACCCAGCTTCCGGCTGCTGTCGGCATGATTGCCATCGGGATTTTCTGCAATATACTTTTGGTCTTCGTTCTGACCTATATTGCCTCAAAATTCATTCACCTTTCATATGAAGATGCGGCACCAACGGCCATAATCGCCGGCAGTAATCATTTTGAGGTAGCCGTGGCAGTAGCCACGACTGTTTTTGGCCTGTCTTCCGGAGCGGTGCTGGCTACCGTGGTCGGAGTGCTAACCGAGGTCCCCTTCATGCTGTTCCTGGTATGGCTTTGCCGGAAGACAAGAGTGCTCTTCTATAATCCAGCCCTTGTGGGTATAAAGCCTGATAAGTATTAGCAACCTGCACTCTTAATGGCCTCGGGCATTGCTTTATTTGCAGTATCGCTTTAAACTGTTAATTTAATTCCGGGTAATATTTATACGAGGGAACACAGGAGCCACAGACAAGTGTTTTCAACAAACAGGGGAGCTGCCAAGCTATTAATCGGCGTAGTCGCTGGGTTGATACTGCTTAAGCTGGCTGTTAGCTGGCTGACCGGAAGTATCAGTATCCTGGCCCAGGCAGCCGATAGCCTGTTGGACCTGTTTGCCGGCATAATCACCTTCTCTGCTATTCGCATTGCGGCTAAGCCGGCCGATGAAGAACATCCATACGGTCATGGTAAGGTAGAGGATATTGCCGGCGTAGCGCAAGGGCTTCTCATCGGGGTTGCTGGCGTGCTGATAATTTATTCCTCGACACGGCGAATAATAGAAGGCGCCACAATTCAACTAGCCGAGGCGGGGATAGGAGTAATGCTGGTCTCTATAGTGGTAAGCATTTTCTTGTCCCGCCACCTATTGAAAGTATCCCGGGCTACCGGCTCAGTGGCGCTGGAAGCCAATGCGCGTAATATCGCCGCTGATGTTTACTCCGCCCTGGCCGTGCTGGTTGGACTGGCGGTAGTACGCCTTACCGGCCTCGGTATTATTGACTCCGTTATTGCTATCGGGGTTACTATTTACATCCTGAAAATAGCTTACGATACAATCCGCAAGCCGCTATCAGGGTTGGTTGACACGAAACTGGCTCCTTCACAGGAGGCAGCTATCAAAGCTTGCCTTATGGAATACGGTCAGCAGGTGGTTGGTTTTCATGCGTTGCGGACACGCCGGGCAGGGAGCCAGCACTACATAGACCTGCACCTGGTAATGCCCAGGGACATCGATTTAAAGCTGGCTCATGAGGTGTGTGACCAAATTGAGATTGAGATACAGACCAGACTTCCCGAGTCTAGCGTAACCATTCATGTTGAGCCATGCAACGACGAATGTGAGCAATGCTCCGTAGTCTGTTCCCGGCGCCAAACAAAATAATTGGGGTTTGGTCCCAGTATTCGCTCTCTGTCTGAACAATTCGCCAAACTGTTCATTCTCAAAAGCGCTGGTTTTCCTCGAATAACTCTGCTATGCTCATTGTGACAAGATAATACCAAGGAGTTTCAATATGAAAGTTCACAACTACCTGAACACAGAAGCAGTAGAAGATGCTCCGGGCGTCTTACACCGTGTGGTCATCGGTGCTGACGATGGTGCTCCCACATTTATTATGCGTGTGTTTGAGGTCAAGTCAGGGAGTTCTACTCCATTCCACTCCCATTCATGGGAACATGAGGTTTTCGTTCTGTCAGGTAAGGGGATAGTCAAGGGCAGAGAAAAGGAAAGGTTATTAGGCGAGGGGACTGTGGTGTTTGTTGCTCCCAACGAGGACCATTGTTTCATCAACACCGGCAGCGGTCCTCTTCGCTTTATCTGTGTGATTCCATTGTCGCGTACGCCAATAGAGTAGAGATAAAAGCCCTGTTCCCTGTAGAGCCTATAGAAAATCAATTCTGTATACCTGCTAAGAGCCGAGCCTGCCGCCGCAATTGCTGCAGAACTTACTGCCCGGCGGGCTGATGTGAGCACAGGACTTACATGCGAGGTCTGCCCCCCCGCTTTCACCGAAATATAGTTTAATATGCGGCCAGGGAATCTCAATTCCCTCGTTATCAAAGGCTTTCTTAATTCTCATTCTCAGTTCCCCGGTCACTGCCCACTGCTGCATGGGCTTGGTCTCACCCAGCACCTTTATCTCGATAGCCGAGTCGGCGAAATTTTCCACTCGAAGCGCTTTCGGGGCGCTTGTTATCAAGGGGCCAAAGTGCTCATCCTCGGTGAGTTCCTGGCCGACCCTGTTTATAATCTCCATCACCCGCTCCAGGTCTTCCCCATAGGCTACGGGGATATTCAGGTTGACCCGGGCCCAGTCCTTGGTGTAGTTGCTGGCTACCTTAACCTCCCCGTTGGGTATGGTGTGGACGGTCCCATTAAAGTCACGGAGCACAGTTCGCCTCAGGTTGGCCTCCTCCACCAGGCCGTCGACCCCGGCGATACTCACCCAGTCGCCTTTCCGGTACTGGTCCTCGAGGAGAATAAAGAACCCGCTCAGGAGGTCTCTAATCAGGCTCTGGGTGCCAAAACCCAGGGCGATACCAATGACCCCGGCGCCGGCGAGGAGGGGAGCGATATCCACTCCTACCTCGGAGAGTACCATAAATACGGCAACGATGCCGATAAATACCCCGACAGTGGGGGTAATGACGCTGCTCAGGGTATGTGTCCTCTTGGCTAGCTCCTCTCGGGCACGGCGCCCTTTACCCCTTACTGTAACCGACCTCTCGACCAGCCGGGGCACCGTTGCCCTGGCCACGGCGTAGGCTAGATACGAGAGGAGAATAATGACCAGAATGAGGATGCCGTGCTCCAGAAGCCAGCCACCTACTCCCTCCAGGGCCGGCACAATGTCTATGCCGTAGCGTGAGATGATAACGGCTGCCACCGCCAGTGTTAGAATTACCCCGCCAGTACCGGTGATGACCCAGTTGAC
Source organism: Chloroflexota bacterium (assembly GCA_030611745.1). Taxonomy (GTDB): domain Bacteria; phylum Chloroflexota; class Dehalococcoidia; order Dehalococcoidales; family JAUWPF01; genus JAUWPF01. Next base: position 10,193 of record JAUWPF010000020.1, read on the forward strand.
TCCCTTCTGGATGCTTCTCAGTTGCTCCTGCCACCCCTCAGGCACCAGTTTTTCGATGCTTTGCCTGGCCCAGCGCTTGAGGAGAAGGAAGAGGCCAAGCCCCGCCACTACGGCCAGGATTATCCAGATGCCATTAGTAACAAACCATTCCCACATGGCAGCCTCCTGAAAGTTGGCTTAAATCTATTATAGCACAGTGCTGTTTTGCTAAGGGGTTAGACTTTAGCTAACGGGCGAAAAGAGACTCTTTAGGATGGAGTAATGGTGAGGTTCCGGCTACCTCGAAAGGCCCGGCGTTTGGAGCATGTAGCCATCCCCGCTCTCGGGGAAGACGTCCTTTAGGAGCAGGGTCCTGCCGGTCTGGATGGCGGTAAATCCGTATTTATGGCGGATATGGTCAATGGCTTTATCCAATTGCTCCTGCCTGGCTGTTGAGGAATCCAGCATATCTAGCTGTCTTCTCGGTTCCGCCAGCCGTGATACCCCGATGCCAATGAGGCGGACGGCCTTCTTTTCCCGGGAAAGGGCCTTCTTTAGCAGCCTTAGTCCGGTGTCGAAGATGGCCTGGTCGGTATCGGTGGCTTGAGACAGGGTCTGGCTGCGGGTAATGGTGGTAAAGTCATCATATCTTAGCTTTAAGGTTATGCACCGTGCCTCTTTACCCTGCCGGCGCAGCTCGGCGCCGGCCCGTTCCCCCAGGTAACGGAGGGTTGCCTTGAGGAGGGTGGGGTTCCTGGTATCTTTACCGAAGGTGGTCTCCCGGCTGATGGACCGGGCGGCAGCCGGGGGTGCCACTTCTCTACCGTCAGTACCACTGGCGAAGCGGCGCAGGACCTCGCCGGAGGCGCCAAAATGGCGCTTGAGAGTATCCGGCGGCATGGCAGATAGCTCACCGATAGTGTTGATGCCCAGGCCCGTTAAGGTCTGTTCCGCCTTTTTACCTATCCCCGGCAATTTAGCTACGGGCAGTGGTGCCAGAAAGGAGCGCTCATCGCCGGCGGCCACTTCCAACAGTCCGTCTGGCTTCGATAGCTCGGAGGCAACCTTGGCGACCACCTTTGAGCTGCTGATGCCTGCTGAAGCGCCGAGCCCCAGTTCTTCTTTGACCCGCCCCTTTATCTTTAGCGCCATTTCTCTAGTTGAGCCATAAATGGATTCAAAGCCGGTCGCATCCAGGTAGGCCTCATCAAGGCCTGCCGGCTCGAGGAAGGGTGAAAAATCAGCCAGGATTGCCATAAACCTTTTCGAGGCCTCCCGGTACTTGGGGAAGCTCCCCTCGATGAAGATGGCCCGGGGGCAGAGGCGGCTGGCGGTGGCAAGCGGCATTCCCGCCTTGAGTCCAAAGGCCCTGGCTTCGTATGAGGCTGAGGCGACCACCCCCCGCCGCTCCGGCCGGCCACCAACCACCACCGGTTTGCCTTTAAGCTCGGGGTTTTCAGCCTGCTCGACGGAGACAAAGAAGGCGTCAAGGTCAATATGGATAATGCGGCGGGTCATGCTACTCTCCCCGGGAGACAAAGGCTTTAACCCTGCGCTCGAAGACGCTGCGTTCGAGGAGAACACGGCGCTGGCACCCGAGGCACTTGATTCCGATATCGGCCCCGAGCCTGACTACCTGCCATTCGTAGCTGCCGCAGGGGGGTTTCTTCTTGAGGCGGACGACGTCACCCAGCCTTATCTCCATGACCATCTTTTCACCTTAAAGAGGTACCGGCAGGTAATGGTTAATCTGCTCGCGGAGTCCGGCGGCGGCACGGCGCGCTGCCGGGGCGAAGTCCTTTCCCGGCGCGGCATATATAACCTGCCGTGATGAGTTCAGGATTATCCTGCCCCCCCGGGGGCTGACCCCGTAGCGGACCGCTGCGGCCAGGTCCCCGCCCTGGGCACCGATACCCGGTATCAGGAGGAGCATGTCGGGCTGGTGGCTGCGAATCAGCTTTAGCTCTTCGGGGTAGGTAGCGCCGACTACCAGTCCGATGTTGCCGGAGGTGTTCCACTGCCCGGCTTTCAGGGCGACAAGCTCGAAGAGGAGGCGGCTTGCTTCCGTCCCGGCACCGGTCGGCGGCTCCATCTCGCAGCGCATGGACTGGAACTCGGCGGCGCCGGGGTTTGAGGTCCGGCACAGGACAAAGACCCCTTTATCGTGGTAGGAAGTAAAGGGCTCGATTGAGTCGAATCCGAGGTAGGGACTTACGGTGACGGCATCGAAGTTAAGGTTATCGAAGATAGCCCTGGCATAAGCCCGGGCGGTGTTACCGATATCGCCTCGCTTGGCATCCGCGATTACCGGAATGTCGTCCGGTATATGTTTAACCGTTTGCTTTAAGGCATCAAGCCCCTGGGTCTCCAGGACTTCGTAGAAGGCAAAGTTGAGCTTGTAGGCGCATACCAGGTCGGAGGTGGCGTCAATAATTGCCTTATTGAAGTCAAGGATACCTACCCCCTCCGGCATCCGCTCCAGGTCGGGGTCAAGCCCGACGCAGAGGAAACTCTTATTCCTCCTGGTGGCGCTGGTCAGTTTTTCTCCGAAGTTCATCCTTTGCCCCCTGAGCTTGCCCGGGATAAGCTGATAATATCAGCCGCTGAGGACTAGCGTCAAGTTACAGGATAGTATCCGCCTTGCGAG
>JAUWPF010000091.1 GCA_030611745.1 Chloroflexota bacterium
AGTTAGCCGACGATGCCGTTAGAATCGAGCTTAAGACAGGAGAGAATAGCCTGCTGGCGGAAATACCCCACCATATCTTTGAGGATATGGACCTGGCGGTGGGCAAAGAGGTCTTCCTGATATTGAAGCTGAGGAGAATAAGGGTTTATGAAAACAGGGACTTATGACATAATCAAAGAGGAATTTGCGAGAATCATAAAAGGGAATGCCCTTGAGTCAGAGAAAGTGGTGATTAAGGCAGCGCCGCTTTCCGCTGAGGAGGCTATCGGCAGCCCGGAGGACAGGGACTACCCGCTGATAGTCGGCGTCGAACGCTTGATGCAGGCTGAATTCAAGGGTTATCGAGGGCAGGCGTTCACTGACATGTATGGTGACTTCAGCGGCCGGCTCGCTGATGTCATGGCTATGGACCTGACCAACAATTTCCGCAGAGCCATCTTTATCTCCAGCCTCAATGCGGTCTTGAGATACTTAGGGTTGGTAACTAAGACGATACACTGTCGGGACAACGAACCCCGGCAGTGCAGTCATGAACTGGTAAGATATATAGAAGAAAACTATGGCCATCCTAAAGTAGCGATGGTCGGTCTTCAGCCAAGGATGGTTGAAGCCTTGTCCGGACGGTTCGAGCTAAAAGTAACCGATATGGACCAGGCTAATATCGGCAGCGAGAAGTTTGGGGCAGTAATTGAGGGCCCGGAGAGTGCCCCGGAGCACCTCGAGTGGTGTGATATCGCCGTGGTAACCGGTACCACTATCGTTAATGATACTATTAGCCAGTTCAGGATAGCCAAGCCGGTCGTGTATTACGGGATTACCATATCCGGGGCAGCTAAACTGCTGGGTTTAAACCACTTCTGTTACTCCGGACACTAGGGGGTTCAGGGTAAAATTTCTGAACATGGTTAAATCGAGGTGATGATGAAGCTAGATGACAAGGTGGTATTAATCAGGGGAGGTGGTGAGGTAGCCAGCGGGGTGGCTCACCGCTTGTTTCGTGCCCATTTTAAGGTCTGCCTGACCGAGGTGGCCTGCCCCCAGGCGGTTAGCCGGGGAGTCACCTTCTCCGAGGCTATCTATGATGGTGAGAAGGAAATCGAGGGAGTAACAGCCAGGCTGGTCAAGTCCGCCGGTGAGATACCCGGGATATGGAGTGAGAATAAGCTGCCTATTATGGTTGACCCGGAGCTAGCAACCAGGGGTGCTCTTCACCCTGATGTGCTCATTGATGCTATTATGGCCAAGAGAAACCTGGGAACAAAGATTAGCGATGCTCCCCTGGTAATCGGGCTGGGCCCCGGCTTCCGGGTGGGGAGAGATGTTCACCTGGCAGTGGAGACCAACAATAGTGAGAGCCTGGGCAGAGTAATCCTTGAAGGCGAAGCAGAAAGCGATACCGGAATTCCCATTGCCATTGGCGGCTTGACTTTTGAACGGGTGGTGCATTCATCCGGAGATGGCCTCTTTCTGGCCGATAGGGAAATAGGAGACCTTGTTACCGCTGGTGAGGTGATTGCTTCGGTAGGAGGGCAGGAAGTCAGGGCCCCGATCGATGGTGTGCTCCGGGCTCTGCTCAGGAGTGATATCGAGGTAGAAAAGGGAATCAAACTGGGTGAGGTAGACCCCACGGGAGAGCGCGAACCGTGTTACCGGATTAGAGCCAGGATAAGGGCCATTGCCGGAGGGGTCCTGGAGGCAGTCCTGATGCGCTTTAACGTTTAGTGATGACACTCAAAGAAGCCCTGGATATTAAGCCCGGTGAGGTAATAAGCCTGGTCGGCGGCGGGGGTAAAACGACCCTCATGTTTGCCCTGGCCCGGGAATTGGCCTCAGCTGGTAACCGTGTTATTACTACCACCACCACCAAGATTTTGGAGCCCTTATCCTCTGAGACCCCGCTTCTTCTCCTCGAAGCGGATGAGCAGGAGATGATAGGACGGTTGCTCCAGAACCTGGCTGACTACGGTCATATTACGCTGGCCAGGGAAAGATTGGCTTCAGGGAAGTTGAAGGGAATCAGTCCCGAGCTGGTAGTTGAGTTAGCCAGGCTAAATCGGGTATCCTGCATTATCGTGGAAGCGGATGGGGCGGCTCAGAGGTCTTTAAAGGCACCAAATCTCACAGAGCCGGTAATCCCGGATGCTACCTCTCTGGTCATCCCGGTAGTGGGAATCGATGCCCTGGGCTGCCGCCTGACCGGGGAGAATGTCTTCAGACCGGAACTTGTCTCTAAATTGCTCGGGCTGCCGCTGGGTGAGGTTATCTCGGCAGAGTCCGTTGCCTTTCTAGTAACTCACCCCCGGGGTATAATTAAGGGGAGCCCCGGTGGGGCCAGAATCATTCCTTTCATTAATAAGGTAGACCTGGACAGAGGTCTCTCGCAGGGAAGGGATTTGGCCGGCAGGATTCTGGCGATGAGACACCCCCGGATTAAGCGGGTCGTGCTGGGCCAGGTCCAATCACCGGAGCCAGTGATGGAAGTTATTCCAGGGGAGGTCGTATGACGGACATCTATCAGGAATTAGCCAGAATTAGAGCCGAGGGAGAAGAGGCAGCCCTGGCGACTGTCATTTCCGCCGGCGGTTCCACTCCGCGGGAAGAAGGTGCCAAGATGCTGGTCAGGGTTGATGGCAGCATCCTGGGTTCGATTGGCGGTGGTAATATCGAAAAACAGGTAATTGAGGAAGCTGTTAAGGTAATAAAAAGGGGGAGGCCACAGCGTCTCGATTACCACCTGAAGAAAGGGGAAGAGGTGGGGATGATATGCGGTGGTGACATGGAGGTCTTTATTGAACCGATACTGTCGACACCTACCATGTATATTTTTGGCGGTGGTCATATCGCTTTCTGCCTGGCTGAGATGGCCAAGCTGGTAGGCTTCAAAATAGCGGTAATTGATGACCGGGAGGAATTTGCCAGCTCTCAGAGATTCCCCGACGCAGAGCTGACCGTGGTCGGAGACTTTGCTGAAGCCTTTCAGAGGCTGGAAATAGATAAATCGAGCTACATCGTGATTGTTACCCACGGCCATGAGGGTGACGAAGTTGTGCTGGAAGGGGCGCTCGCTACCCGGGCCAGGTATATCGGAATGATAGGGAGCAAGGCTAAAAACAGGGTAATCTTCTCTCACCTGCTGGCTAAAGGAACGCCGCAGGAGCAGCTGGATAGGGTCCATGCCCCCATTGGCCTGGAAATATATTCCCAGACCCCGGAGGAAATAGCGGTTAGCATCCTGGCAGAGGTAATAAAGGTTAGAAGGTCCCCATAAAGGTCAAGGGGCATTCCTGAGACTAAAATGTCTTTAATTCTAACTTAAGAAGTGGTATCCTTTGCGGGGGCATACCAATTTTGGTGACGACATGCAGTCGAAATTCTTGACGAAACAGGGAACTTACCGGCATAGATTTGTGTGGCGTCTGATAATTGCCTTAATTCTAGCAATATCCCTTTGGCTTGTTAGCCCTCTCCCTACAGCGGCCCAGAGCGTAAGCGAGTATTTCCAGATTGACTATGACCCGGTGAGCTTCAGCCAGAATGAAATTCACGGAAGCGAAGTTTTCTATGCCACAGTCCACGGGAGCGTGACCTGCACTAAAGACTTACCCGCGTCAGTAAGTGAAGCTAGTATCACTTCGCGCGTTGTAGCTGAAGATACAATG
>JAUWPF010000060.1 GCA_030611745.1 Chloroflexota bacterium
TTTCTGAAGGCAGTCCGCGCCTGGTGCGACGAGACGGGGGTGCTGCTTATTCTGGATGAAATTCAGACCGGAATGGGACGAACGGGGACACTTTTCGCCTATGAGCAGTATGGCATTGAGCCTGACATAATGACCCTTGCCAAGGGCCTGGCCAGTGGTGTCCCCATCGGGGCTATTTTAGCCACGGAGAAGGCGTCTGTTTTTACCCCGGGAGAGCATGGCTCTACCTTTGGGGGTAATCCGCTGGCCTGTGCTGCCGGTTACGCGACGCTGAAGTTTATCATTGATAATGATATCCCCGCTAACGCCGGGGCGACAGGCCAGTATCTTATGGCGCGGCTTGAGGGATTGAAAGGGAAATTCCTGTTTGTCAGCGAGGTGCGTGGCCGCGGTCTCCTGGTAGCGCTGGAGTTTAATAGTGATATCGCCGGGGCGGTGGTGATGGCCTGCCTGGAGCGTGGTCTACTGGTTAACCGCCTGAAGCCCAACGCCCTGCGCTTTATGCCTCCCCTTATTATTGGCAGGGACGAGGTTGATAGGGCGGTGGGTATTCTAGAAGGGGCCCTGGCCGGCATTACCAGCCAGGCCTGATTAATGGTAGAATTAAAAGAGGCTATCTTTGAGAGCAGGTTAAAGTGGAGAGTGAGCTTCGTCGAATCAGGATGGTGGTAGCGCTGACCGTCGTCCTGTCGCTGGGTACGGTGCTGGTGGTGCCGTCATCGGTGCTGATGGGAGCCACCGGTGTGGTTGGAGATGAAGACCGTCCTTTAACTGAGGCTGATTTTGCGGCTATTCCCGGGCCAGTGATTGATGATGCTGTCCGCCTGGCCGGGGAGCTTTACGGAGACTACTGGGAAGAGGACAGTGATTTTGTGCGGCAGCTGCTTACCATGTATCTGGAGGCTCAGGATAAAGACTTTATTATGGTTTTTAACGCCGGGGGCTGGGGGTCCAAGTCGCTGGAGGTTTCCCCCGACTGGCGCAGTATCTTTGATGGCATCAAGTCTGATCTGGATGTCGCCGGTTATAGCACCCTGTTCGTTGACTATCTGCGGACAACGGACGAGACGGTAAGAGGGCATCTCAATGAGATGATGTCGATGCTAAGCCTTTATCCGTCGAAGGCCAGGGACCTGGCCTCGAGGGTCCAGTTTCTCACTGACCATCTCCCCGGTACCAGGGTTATTGTCACCGGTGAGAGTACCGGTGCTATTATCTGCGACCGGGCGATGGATATCCTGGAGGGTAACCCGCGGGTCTATAGTATTCAGACCGGGCCTCCCTTCTGGTATAGAAATAAGGCGCTCGAGCGTACCCTGGTGCTCAAAGACAACGGAATAGTCCCTGATTCCTTCAGCCAGGGGGATTTCTTTACAATCATCAGTGCTACCCTGGAAAGTGTGCTCGGTGTAGTAACCCCCGAAGGGCAGTCGGGTAAGGTGTTGTACTATCTGGGGGCACCGGGGCATGAATACCTGTGGGAATACCCCGGGGTTTATTCCCGGATTCTTGACTTTATATATCAAAACTTTGAGATTAACTAACAGGCCTTTAGTCTGGGGGGATTGGAATGTCGGATAAAGTAGTACTGGCTTATAGTGGGGGATTGGATACATCGGTTGCTATCAGGTGGCTTAAAGAGAGGTATGGTCTTAAGGTCATTGCCCTTACCGTTGATGTCGGTAACGAGCGTGACTTTTCCACCATTGAGCAGAAGGCACTCCGGGTCGGCGCCGCAAAGGCGCTGGTGAAAGATGCCAAGGGGTTGTTCGTGGACCACTTTATCTTTCCGGCCCTCAAGGCAGATGCTGTCTATGAGGGGCAATACCCGCTGGCTACCGCCCTGTCCCGTCCGTTGATGGCAAAGCTGCTGGTGGATGTGGCGATGGAGGAGGGGGCTTCGGCAGTGGCCCATGGCTGCACCGGCAAGGGGAATGACCAGGTAAGGTTTGAGGTTGGTGTCAATGCCCTGGCACCGGAGCTTAAGATTATAGCCCCCGCCCGGGAGTGGGGAATGACACGGGAGGAGACTATCAACTATGCCCGCCGCTACGACATCCCGGTGCCGGTTACCGTCTCCAGTCCGTATTCCATTGATGAGTGTCTGTGGGGGCGGAGTATCGAGTGCGGGGTCCTTGAAGACCCGTGGGTTGAACCGCCCGCTGATGTCTTTTCGTGGACAAGGCCCGCGGCGGAAGCTCCAGATGAGCCTGTCTATGTGGAGATTGGCTTTGATAAGGGGATACCGGTTGTGGTTGATGGGAAAAAGATGGATGGGATTAGCTTGATTCAGCATTTAAACGAACTGGCGGGCCGTCATGGAGTGGGCCGGGTTGACCATATCGAGGACAGGGTGGTGGGGATAAAATCGAGGGAAATTTATGAGGCGCCGGCAGCCACGGTATTGCTCCGGGCGCATCTGGCGCTGGAGGCACTGACCCTGTCCCGGGAGCAACTGCGGTTTAAGGAGAGGGTCGCCCAGGAATATGCCAACCTCGTTTATAGTGGTCTCTGGTTTAGCGGGCTGCATCAGAACCTGGCAGCCTATGTGGAGTCTTCACAGCGTTTTGTCACCGGCACGGTACGACTCAAGCTGTTCAAAGGAAGTTCGGTGGTGGTGGGACGGAAGGCTCCCGCATCACTGTATAGCTATGGTCTGGCGACCTATGATAAGGGTGATGAGTTTGACCCGGGCTACGCGGAGGGTTTTATCCGCCTCTGGGGACTGCCGGTCAGGACCCAGGCACAGGTACAACCAGTAGCTGAGGCTGAGGGCCTGTCAGACGTTATGGCGCCGGGGACAAAAAGAAAGAGGCGTGGGGGTTGAAATGAGCCATATTCGCGGGCGCTTTCACAAAGCGGCGGATAAACTGGTGAATGAGTACACTGCCTCGCTCCCTTTTGACCGGCGTTTGTACCGTCACGATGTTGAGGGGAGTATCGCTCATGCCAGGATGCTGGCAAAACAGGGGATAATCTCCGGGGAAGAGGCGGAGACGATTACCCGGGGGCTTGCCGCTATCCTGGAAGAAATAGAGCAGGGTAAGTTTGAGTTCAAGTCCGAACTGGAAGATATCCACATGAGTATCGAGGCCCGGCTGCTGGAGAAGGTGGGCAAGGTGGGGGGCAAGCTCCACACCGCCCGCTCCCGGAATGACCAGGTAGCCCTTGACCTGCGTCTTTTTGCCAGGGAAGCAATCTCTGACACTATCACCAGGCTAAGGGCGTTTCAGCAGGCTTTGATTGAGCTGGCTGAAGCCAGTAAGGGGGTGGTGATACCGGGGTATACGCATTTGCAGCCGGCGCAGCCGGTGCTGCTGGCGCATCACCTCCTGGCCTATTTTGAGATGTTTGAGCGCGACGCCGGCCGGTTCGGTGATTGTCTGAAAAGGACCGATGTTATGCCCCTGGGCAGCGGCGCTTTAGCCGGTGTCACCTATGATATTGATAGGGAATTCCTGGCTTCAGAGCTTGGCTTCGGCCAGGTAAGTCGGAACAGTATGGATGCGGTATCGGATAGGGATTTTGTCGCTGAGTATGAAGCCGCCGCCTGCCTGGCGATGATGCACCTTTCCCGGCTGGCTGAGGAAGTTATCTTGTGGTCTTCCGCTGAGTTTGGCTTCATTGAGCTTGATGAGGCTTATACCACTGGCTCAAGCATCATGCCTCAGAAGAAGAACCCTGATGTGGCGGAGCTGGTCCGGGGTAAGACCGGGCGGGTCTACGGTAGTCTTATGGCGCTGCTGACCGTGATGAAGGGGCTTCCCCTTGCCTATAACAGGGATATGCAGGAGGACAAGGAGGGCCTGTTTGATACGGTAGATACGCTACTGGCCACCCTGGAGGTATTTACCGGCATGATTAAGACCCTTAGGGTTAATGATGAAAAAGCGGGGCAGGCGGTGGGACATGGTTACATTCTGGCTACCGACCTGGCTGACTATCTGGTCAAGAAGGGAGAGGCCTTTCGCACCGCTCACGATATCGTCGGCAGACTGGTGAGCCACGCGGTGGAAAGGGGTAAATCATTTGCTGAGCTTGGCCTTGCTGAATACAGGAGCCTTTCCCCCTTGTTTGATGAGGATGTCTACTCACTTACGGTGGAGTCATCGCTTGCCAGCCGGAGTGTTGCTGGCGGCACCGCCCCGGCCCAGGTGGAAAAAGCACTGGCCGGGGCCAGGAAGATAGTTGGGGACTCTGGATATGGGAAATAGCCCCGGGGTCAAGTTTGCCCCTTCCATTCTCTCCGCTGACTTTAGCCGCCTTGGCGAGCAGGTGGCGGAGACAACCAGGGCAGGTGCCGACTACATTCACATCGATGTAATGGACGGGTGCTTTGTGCCCGGTATAACCATCGGGGCTCCGGTAGTGGCGGCAGTCCGTCGCTGGACCGACCTCCCCCTGGATGTCCACCTTATGATTGAGGCGCCGCAGCACCAGATTGAGCCATTTGTTGACGCCGGGGCAGACATTATCACGGTTCATGTAGAGGTCTGCCCCCATATTCACCGGGTAGTGGAGATGATCAAGGGGCTGGGGGTGAAGGTAGGGGTCGCCCTGAACCCGGGCACGCCCCTCAACACCCTTGAGGATATTTTACCCTATCTTGATTTAGCCCTGGTGATGGCGGTCAACCCTGGCTATGGGGGGCAGGCTTTTATTGAGGCGATGGTGGATAAGATAGCCAGGCTGCGGGCTGAGCTGGACAGGAGAGGTCTGGCTACCGAGCTCGAGGTGGATGGGGGCATCAATACCGAGGTTGCTCCCCGCGTGGTGGCGGTGGGGGCAGGGGTGCTGGTAGCCGGGGCAGCGGTGTTCAATTCCGAACAAACGGTGGCGGAAGCCCTGGGGAAACTTCGCTCCAGCGTGGTTAGAGGGCAGGGATAATCGGTTTGCTACCCACTCGAGAGATTTTGTGCTGGGTGCGCAGGCACCGGGTGCACAGGTTAAGTCTCTTTAGTTTTCCATCTATGGTGAGGGTAACCGGATGGATATTAGGTACCCAGCGGCGGTTGGTGCGGCGCTTGGAGTGACTGACGTTATGACCGAACTGGGAAGATTTCCCGCATAAATCGCATTTTCCAGGCAATGCCTTCTCTCCTTTGACTTGTCAACCGAATTTATTGTAAAATACCGCTCACAATACTAGCACAGCCGGACCAGTTTGGCAAGGATGGAGAAGATGCAGCAGGTTAGTTCTGTTAGTGGTCAGGAATTAAAGGAGATGCTTTCGGTGGCTACCGGGTGGCTGGAGAAGAGTGCCCCGGATATCGACGCCCTGAATGTCTTTCCCGTGCCTGATGGTGATACCGGGACCAATATGCTGCTCACGATGCGTTCCGGCGTAGAGGAAGCCTACCGGGCGCCTGACCAGGACGCTTCGGCGGTAGCTGGTGCCATGGCCAGGGGGACGCTGATAGGGGCACGAGGTAACAGCGGGGTAATCCTGTCTCAGTTCTGGAAAGGTCTGGCGCAGGGGCTTAAGGATAAGGAGTCCATTAGCGGCAGTGACCTGGCGGATGCCCTGGTCCAGGCGTCGACGATGGCTTATAAGGGGCTGAGTAACCCCGTGGAGGGGACCATTCTTACGGTAGGTAGGGACGCGTCATCGGCGGCGGTAGAGCAGGCTTCCAACGGTAATAATGACCTGCTCTCGGTTATGGAGGCGGTGGTGAGTGCCGCCGGTGATTCGGTGGCTGACACACCCAAGCTTCTTCCGGTGCTCAAGGAGGCCGGGGTGGTTGATGCCGGGGGGCAGGGGCTGTATACCATTCTTGATGGCATCCGGCGCTACCTCGGTGGTGAGGTGGAGGTAATGCAGTTTAAGAAGCCGCAGATGATTGTTAGCAGTATCCCGTTAGCCGGTCGGTTACCGCAGGCGGCGGCTGCCGATGAGGAAATCTACGGATATTGCACCGAGTTCATGCTTAAAGGGGAGGAGCTTGATTCGGCAAAGATTAGAGCCAGACTGCAGAAGAAGGGGCAGTCTCTGATTGTAGTCGGTGATGAAGCTACGGTCAGGGTTCACATTCATACTGAAGACCCGGGCAATGTCCTTCACTACATCTCCTCACTGGGCACAATGCATCAGGTATCAATTCGCAATATGGACGAGCAGCACCGTGATTTCCTGGAGATGCAGAAGGAGAAGATGCCGCCGTCTGAGATAGCCGTGGTGGCGGTAGTCTCCGGGGACGGGCTCGGTGAGGTTTTCAAGAGCCTGGGAGCGGAGGCTATTGTTCCCGGGGGGCAGACGATGAACCCGAGTACCAAGGACTTGCTTCGGGCGGTAGAGTCAGTAGCTTCGGACAAGGTTATTATCCTGCCCAATAATAAAAATATCGTG
>JAUWPF010000029.1 GCA_030611745.1 Chloroflexota bacterium
AGAAAGGCAAAGGCATCATCTCTATGGGATACAGCGCCCGTATACGGCGGTAAGAAGGCAGGACGGGCATTCAAGGTAGATGCAGTCTAAAAATAGAGGCCACTAAAGGGGGCAGGAAATAGCTGGAAATTACAACTTAACGGAAGCCTGTTTTAGTATATAGAATAAACGCAAGGTTAGGGGTTAAGCATTCGGGAGGAGAAGTGGCCTGAGCACATGGGGTAGTGGTAGGCCTTTAGTGGCAGTTAGGCAGAAAGCTGTATTGCAATACAGTTATGCCCTCATAGTATTTGGCATAACCAAAAGTAGCAGCGGCTACTAGCTCCTACTTTTGGTTACTCCCGTTACTTCCGAGGAAAGTATTAGTTGCATTCGCATCCACGCTGGATAGATAGAAATACGCTCCACCCTCACAGGTTAAAATCACCACTTCCTATCTTTGAAGACGCTCCTACCGCCGGGGGTAGAGGGCTAATGAATCTTGATAATCGGAGAAAACTCCGGATGGCTGCTTCGCATAATACCGGCGAGGTCTCCTAAAAACTGAAGTGCCTTACCTTCAGTTTTTCCACTGGCAATTTCCGGGTGAGGTTCTTCCCCGATTGGTTCTTCACTATCGTCAAGTAAACTGATGGCTCGGCTCAGGTGTTTGTTGGTGAGAAGGATATACCGCTCAGTGTTATTAAGGTTACTATGCCCTAGAAGCTCCTGGATCTCCCTGAGCGTGGCTCCCCGCTCTGCCAGTTTGGTAGCAAAGGCGTCCCTGAGAGAGTGAGTGTGTAGCTTTACGCCAGCCTTGTCGGCAAAATGCTTGATCTTCCCGCTGATGGTGGCCGCTACCAGACCGAACAAACTCTCCTCTTTTGGCTTGCCCTCCATGTAATCCCCCAGCCTCTTTGCCGTTCCGGAGCTCAAAGGTATTGCCCTATCCTTTTGCCCCTTCCCGCAACGGACAATCAACAATTGACCTTCAGTATCAATATCCCCCACCTTGAGGTCAGCCAGTTCACTTCGCCTCAGCCCGGTATGAATTGCAAGGTCCACAAGCATAATATCTCGCCCGGCACTCCGCTTGTGGCTCTTTTTATTCCTCATAGCCTCAATCAGCTTGTCGATGTCGCCTTGCTTAACATAATCAGGCAGCATCCTGGGGGTTTTGATCTTTATATCTAGAGGCTCACCATACCACCGCATAAATTGCTTGAGGACAGCGGCATATCTAGCCAATGTGGTTGCCTTGCGATGGCTGAACTGCCCTAAAAAGGACTTGGCTAACTCCACTGAGGGGGGATATTCTCCTAGAAAGGCATGGAAGTGACCTAATATCCTCTTTGCCTCGTGCAATCCCCTATCCGACCGGTGGTGAAACACCAGCTCACCATCATAGAGGTTAAATAGCTCCTGGTTTGTTTTTGTCCTCAGTGTCAATTTTCTCCTCCCTTCGCTGCCAAGCAGCAACTGCAAAACTTCCGTTATGTTCAGGTTCTCAGATAGAACCTGCGACTTTTTGTAAGGTTCTGGCGGTATTTTAGAGAAATTAGCTTCAAAAGTGGGCTCGGCAGGGTTCGAACCTGCGACCAATCGGTTATGAGCCGACCGCTCTGCCACTGAGCTACGAGCCCATGGGAAAACTCATCTGAGTTCAGTCTCATTTTAGACAAGGTCAGGGCTATAGTCAAGAAGCCAGCGGCTGGTGGTTTCAACCTGCCCTTCAGATTATCAGCATGGCATCGCCAAAGCTGTAGAAACGGTAGCCTGAAGCCATTGCTTCATCATAAGCCCGACTAACAAAATCCCTGCCGGCAAAGGCACTGACCAGCATCAGCAGTGTTGACCGGGGCAGGTGGAAATTGGTAATAAGTCCGTCCACCATCCGGAACTGGTATCCGGGTAATATAAAGAGGTCCACCCACCCCTTAAACGGCCGGAACTGCAGTGGGCTGCGGGACTGAGCGGCTTCCTCTATAACTCGTACCGTGCTGGTGCCAACGCAAATGATTCTTCTTCCCTCCGCCCTGGCTTGAGATAACTCGGCAGCCACCTCTTTACTTACCACACCATATTCCCTATAAACAGGATGCTCAAGGGGGTTATCCACTCTGACCGGACGGAAGGTGTCAAGCCCGATGTGAAGGGTAACAAACAGACACCTGACCCCCTTCTCTTTTATACTGCTAATCAACCCGGCAGTGAAGTGTAAGCCAGCGGTAGGCGCCGCCACGCTGCCCTCCTCACCGGCATAGACCGTCTGGTAACGCTCAGGGTTGGCCAGTGGAGTATGGATATACGGTGGTAGTGGAGCCTCCCCTGCCTGAGATAATAATGCTTCATTGGAAAAACCCACCACCTTTATACCGTCCTGCTTGAGTCCAATCACTTCAGCCAGAATCTTACCATCTCCGGCCGTGGAAGCAGTCGTTATCTCAATTCTGGAGCCGATACTAAGACGTTTACCGGGCCGGGCCAGTGCCTCCCAGGCTCCACCGCCGACCCGACGCAGCAGGAGAAGCTCTACCTTCCCACCATCAACCTTGCTCCCTTTAAGGCGGGCCGGAATAACACGGCTGTTATTAAAGACCAGGGCGTCCCCGGCCTCCAGATAATCACCTATTTCAAAAAACCTGCGGTGTCCTATTAAACCGTCACGGCGGTCCAGGACCATGAGCCGGGAGTGGTCCCTTGGTTCGGCCGGGGTCTGGGCAATGAGTTCAGGGGGAAGCCTGTAATCAAAGTCGCTGGTTCTCATCGGTGCACCATATTATGTCAACTACTCACCTGCCGCTTACCGTGGCATGTTATCACAGGCCTGCCTCCCTGCCAAGGCCGGGCAGGCTTGCCAGTAGCCAGTCAACATGCTAGAATGCCATTCAGCGTTTGTTCTATTGGTATTCTACACTTCACCGGGGTTAAGTTGAAGCAAGCAAAAGAGTGGGAACCCAAATTACTCGGTTTTCTGTGCCGGTGGTGCAGCTACGCCGGCGCCGATTTGGCCGGCACCAGCCGTAAGAAATATCCTGCCAGTATAAGAATAATAAAGGTGCCCTGTTCGGGGAGGGTTGACCCTCTCTTCATCCTCAAGGCGCTCCAGATGGGTTTTGACGGAGTGCTGGTCTCCGGCTGCCACCCCGGCGACTGCCATTACCAGACAGGAAACTACCGCGCCCGGCGGCGAATAGCCATAACCAAGAAATTCCTCGAATACGCAGGTATCGAGCCGGAGCGCATTCAGGCAAGCTGGGTATCGGCCTCTGAAGCAGTAAAATTCACCGGGGTAGTTACTGAGGTGACCAAAGGTCTGGAAAGGGTCGGGGCCAACAAGCTATTTACTGACGAAAGGCAGGGGGATGGAACAGCGACTGCGCAGTGAGGTTAAAGCCCTGCTGGAGCAGGGCAAGATTGACCGGGTCATCGGCTTCGAGCCGGGCAGCCTGAAATTTACCACCACCCCTCTGATAACCAGTGATGGTGGCGATGTTGACCACCTGGTAATTAATCCATTTATTGTAAATAACCTCAGTGTCTATCTAACCGGGACCAGCGGGCGGGTCGGCATTGTAGCCAAGGGCTGCGACAGCCGCTCTATCGTCAGCCTCATCCAGGACAACAAGGTCTTAAGGGAGAATGTCGTAATTATCGGCATTCCCTGCTCCGGGGTGATTGACCTCACCAAGGTGGAGCGGCTGGCGGGTAAAGACCGAGACGAACTGGACGATATTGTTCGCCAGGGTGATAAGATTACGGTCACGGTGGGTGGCGAAAGGAAAGAGTTTCCCGCAAGCGAAGTCCTCTTTGACAACTGCCTCGGATGCGAGTTTCCCACCCCCCGGGAATACGACATTCTTCTGGACGAACCTGTAACCCCCACCCCCGATAAGGCAATCAGCGAGCAGAAGCTGGACAGCTTGAGGGAGATGCCCCCGGAACAGAGATGGCAGTTCTGGAAAGAGGAATTCAGTCGCTGTATCCGGTGCTATGCCTGTCGTAATGTCTGCCCGGCTTGCTTTTGCGAGCGCTGCTTCGTTGAAGAATCCGAACCGCAGTGGGTGCTGCCGGTACCCCGATGGCAGGACAACCTCATCTTCCAGGTAATCAGAAGCATTCATGTTGCGGGGAGATGCACCGACTGCGGTGAGTGTGAGCGGGCCTGCCCGGTAAACATACCCCTGCGAAGCCTGACCAGGGAGATGTGTAACCTGGCGGAGGAACTATTCAACTACAAGGTAGGAATAGACAAAGAGGCGCCACCGTTATTTGTTGCCTACGAGCTAGAAGAGGCCGAGGACTTAATCCGGTGAAGGAATGGCTGATAGCAAGCGAATAAACAAAGAGGATACAGGCAGGCTCCTTGACGAGTGGAGTAAGGAGTTTAGCGTATCTGTCCCCTCGCGGGAAAATGGGATGCCGGCAATGTTACCGTGGGACGGAAAGGATACCAGCTTCCTCGAATGGTATCGCAACACGGTTATCCCTCCCAAGGCTAACTTCTTCCCCCCATATGAGAAGATGTTCGATTTCCAAAAAGGGGCGGAAGGCTACCACCTGGAGCTGCCGCCGTCAGACAAGCAGAAGCAGCTGATTTTTGGTATTCGCCCCTGCGATGCCAGGGCACTGACAATACTGGATACAGTATTCCAGGACACGTACCAGGACCCTTACTATCTCTCCCGGAGAGCCAACACCGTCCTGGTCGGACTGGGCTGCACCAATCCCTATGATAGCTGCTTCTGCACTTCCCTGGGTATTAGCCCCGGTGAATCGACTGACGTTGATTTGATGTTCACTGATACCGGTGATGGGTTTTTCATCGAACCGGTTAGCGATAAGGGCAGGGAGCTGCTCGCCGCTACCGGTGGATTGGAAGATGGCCTTGAGGCTGATGAAGCCAGAGCTAAAGACGTAAAAGAGGCAGCCTACCGCAAGATAACCAGAAGAATAGATACCGGTGATATCCAGCAGCGGCTTGCGGCCTGCTTTGAGAACCAGGACTACTGGGAGAAGGTGGCTGCCAAGTGCGTAAGCTGCGGTATCTGCACCTTTCTCTGCCCTACCTGTTACTGCTTCGACATTAATGATGAGCTCTCTCAAGATGAGGGGACCAGGTTCAGGAGCTGGGATAGCTGTTCCTTTCCCATCTATACCAGGATGCCGATGGAAAATCCACGCCAGGAAAAGTGGCGGCGGGTGAGACAGAAGGTATGCCATAAATACTGGTTCTACCCGGTGAACCTTGATATTACCGCCTGCACGGGCTGTGGACGGTGTATTCGCCTGTGCCCGGTCAACTGGGATATTACCCAAACCCTGAACAATCTACCGGCCAGTTCGTAGCTTGAACGGAGAACTGAAATGACAACTGACGTAAGCCAGAGATTCCTTGCCCGGGACAATGTCTATCTGCCCCATATCGCGGTAATCGAGAAAATAATTGACGAGACCCCGGGTGTCGTGACCCTCCACTTCAATTTCAAGGATGAGAAACTGCGGGAGGAGTTTACCTTTAAGCCGGGGCAATTCGGTGAGTACTCTGTCTTCGGTATCGGTGAAGCCACCTTCTGTATTTCATCAAGCCCAACACGGCGCGACCACCTGGAATTTGCCGTCCAGCGGGTAGGTAAGGTAACCAATGCCCTGCACCGGCTTGACGTCGGTTCCGAGATGGGCTTCAGGGGACCCTACGGCAATGGCTTTCCTCTCGATTCCTTTGCGGGTAAAAACCTCGTCTTTGTTGCCGGTGGCATCGGGCTGGCACCGCTGCGGTCTCTAATCTGGAATGTCATCGACGACCGCGATAAGTACGAAAAGATTGATATCGTCTACGGGGCGCGCAGCCCGGCTGACCTCTGCTTTAAGTACGACCTGGACGCATGGGGGAATGATAGCTCAATAAACATGGTAACTACCGTTGATAAGGGTGACGCAAGCTGGACAGGGAGAGAAGGCTTCGTTCCCCAGGTGCTGGAACAGGCGGCCCCTTCAGCCCGGAACGCGGTAGCCATCGTCTGCGGTCCGCCGATTATGATAAGGTTCACGTTTCCAGTGCTGGAAAAACTGGGTTTTACTCCGGAGCAAATGTTCACCACCCTGGAAAAGAGGATGAAATGCGGCATCGGCAAGTGCGGGAGATGTAATATCGGCAACCTGTATGTATGCCGCGACGGACCGGTGTTCAGTTTTGCCCAGATTAAGGGCTTTATCTCCAGCGAGTATTGAACCCTATACCAGCAGGCCTTCCATCTGAGCTACAATTTGCTCATTGGTAAAGTGTTTGAGACTGACAGCGTCGCTGGGACAGCCGCCAACACAGGCACCACAGCCTTTACACAGGGCTTCGTTAACCCGACACACAGCCTTCTCTTCGTCAAAGGAGATAGCGCTGAAGGGACATACCCGCTCGCAGGCCCGGCAGCCGGAGCAGATTCTCTCATCAATTATAGCCGTAGCTGATTCAATCTCTACCCTTCCCCGGCTAATCATCGCCATGGCCTCAGCTGCCGCCGCTGATGCCTGAGCTACGGTATCAGGTATATCCTTGGGGCCCTGAGCACAACCGGCGATAAATATCCCGTCAGTCATCGTAGCTACCGGGTCCAGCTTGGGATGTCTCTCCAGGAAGAAGCCATCGGCGCTGCGGCTGATATTAAATAGCCTGGCCACTGCCTCGACATCTGATTGCGGCTCAAGGGCACAGCTCAAAATGGCCATATCCACTGCCAGGCGGCGCTGCCTGCCGAGCAGGGTATCCTCAAACTGAATGATAAGCTTTCCTTCCTCCTCCGGTGTTTCAGCGACATCGGTTATTTCAGCAGGGCGTCCCCTGATAAAGGTTGTCCCTTCATTAAGCACACGGTTGTAGAATTCCTCAAATCCCTTGCCAAAGCTCCTGATATCAATGTAGAACTCATAGACCTCAGCTTCAGTATGCTCCTTTATCAGATGGGCGAACTTCATGGAATACATGCAGCAAACGCGGGAGCAATACTCGTGATACTTTATGTCCCTGCTGCCGACACAGTGAATGATGGCAACGCGTTTCGGGGTCGAGCCGTCCTTGAGCATAAGCTCACCCTCGGTTGGCCCGGCGGAATTAATCATTCTCTCGAACTCAAGACTGGTGATAACATTGTCCAGCCGCCCATAGCCATACTGGTAAAGAGGCGTCGGGTCAAATACCTTGAAGCCGGTGGTCACGATAATAGAGCCGACCTCAATCTCTACGAATTCATCTTCCTGTTCAAAATTAATAGCCTCGGCCTCGCAGAATTTCTCACAGGCACGGCACTTTCCCTTCAGAAAGTAGGCGCAGTGCTCTGTATCAATAACCGGAATGTTGGGTACTGCCTGGGGGAACGGAGTGTAGATGGCCTTCCTGTTGCCGAGGCCAACTTCGAACTCATTCGGCACCTTGTACGGGCATTTCGCCTGGCACACGCCGCAGCCGGTACACCTGTCGGCATCAACGTATCTTGCCTTCTTTTTGATTTTAGCCTTGAAATTACCGACGAAGCCGGAGACTTCTTCCACCTCACTATAGGTCATCAGCTCAATATAGGGATGCGAGCCTGCCGTCGTCATCTTCGGGGTGAGAATACAGGCAGAACAGTCCAGTGTAGGGAAGGTCTTATCCAGTTGCGCCATATGCCCGCCAATGCTGGGGGACCTTTCCACCAGATAAACCCTGTGCTCGGAGTCAGCAATCTTCAGCGCTGCCTGAATACCGGCAATACCCCCCCCTACTACCATCACATCAGGATTAACCGGGACCTCTCTGGATTCCAGCGGTTGGTGGTAATAAACGCGGCTTACCGCTGCACTTACCAGTGCCCTGGCTTTCTCCGTAGCCTGCTGTTTATCTTCGGTTACCCACGAGCACTGGTCACGAATATTGGCCATCTCAAATAGATAGGGGTTCAGCCCGGCTTCCTGACAGGCGCGGCGAAAGGTGGGTTCATGCATCGTTGGCGAACATGAGGCAACCACAACACGATTAAGCCCGAAATCTCTAATATCATCCTTAATCAGGTTCTGTCCCGGCTCGGAACACATAAATTTATAGTCGCGAGCTATCACCACCGAGTTCAGACCCTGAGCAAAGCGGGTTACTGCCTCACAATCAACCGTGCCCGCAATATTACTTCCGCAATGGCACGTATATACCCCGATTCTAGGCTTCATTTCTGACCTCCGGGAAAGCTGCTCACACCAGCCAGAATATTACCACAAACCCGCTATCGCAACAAGTCAGGGCGAAGGCAGGAGCTGGAGACACAGAAGATATTTGCCGTAACTACCCCGCCATGTTAAACTGGAGACCTGGATATAGAAGCATCTCCGATGAAAATTCTGGTAAGCAACGATGATGGAATATTTGCCCAGGGGCTGCGGGCACTTACCTATGAGCTAAAGCAGATTGGACAGGTTGTGGTTGTCGCTCCGGATAGGGAGCAAGCGGCAACAGGAACGGCGGTCAGTCTGCACCAGCCGATAAGGGTGCACCAGGTAGCGCCTGTGGTACCCGGGGTGGAAAGCTATGCCGTAAGAGGCACCCCGGGTGATTGTGTTATTGTTGCCCTGGGCAAGCTGATAACTGACCGGGTAGACCTGGTTATCTGCGGCATAAACCACGGCGCTAACCTCGGGGACGACGTGCCCATTTCCGGCACAGTGGGAGCTGCACTCCAGGCTTACCTGCACGGCCTGCCTGCCATTGCCATCTCAGTGCCTGGAAGTAATAACCCTCCGCTGGATACGGCGGCCAAACTGGCTGTATTACTGGCAAAAGGGATTGGCCTTGGGATGTTGCCAGCGAATGTCTTTCTTAATGTCAACCTGCCCGATTTGCCCCCGGCAAAAATCGGGGGGATAAGCATTACCCATCTGGCTAACCGGAATTACACCGATGTCGTTGAGGAGCGAGATGATGGTGGATACCCGTACTACTGGGTCGTCCGCCAGAGGAGAAACCAGGCTACTGATAAGCAAACTGATACCTGGGCAGTAGAACACGGTAATATCTCTATTACCCTGCTGCATGCCAACCTTGATAAGTCTCCACCCCCGCTTCCAGATAACCTGTGCTCCGACCTCTTCCAGCAGTTACGGGCTTCCTGATGGTACCCCCGGAGCAGTAAAAACAGCAGCGCGGCAAGAAGCGGGAAGGGGGTTAATGCTTGACCTGCCTGATCTGGAAGCGCAACTTACCTGCTGGCGCCATTACCTCTACTACCTCCCCCTCACCTCGCCCGATAACGGCTTTACCCAGAGGTGAAGCGCTGGAAATCTTACCCCGGGTCGGGTCTGCTTCCCGGGGGCTGACTATCGTGTAGTCCTGCTCTTCACCAGCATCAAGGTCGTGCAGGATAATGCTATCGCCAATACCTGCCTTAACTGTCACCTCTTGCTTTTTATCAATGATAGTCGCTGACTTTAGTATCTCTTCAAGTTCCTCAATTCGTCCCTCCAGCAGCCCGCGCTGCGCCCGGGCCGCATCCAGAGGTGCATTTTCGCGAAAGTCCTTATCTGCTGCTGCCCGGTGCATTTCTTCAATCGCCCCAGGACGTTTATCCTTGAGGGCCGCCAGTTCCGCTTCCAACTCAGCATACCCCTGCCTGGTTAAGGAAGCAGCCTCTGGCTGACCCTGCCTTAATAAGGGCTGAGGTCTGGTTTTCCCCTTTTTAGGCTTGAGGTGAATGGCTAAATTGGTCCGGCTCCACCCCTCCTTCCTGGCATAGCCAAGGAAGGCCCGTATTAGCTCGAGCTTTTTGATATGATCGGTATCGGATGATGATAACCGCTCGGCGTAACTTGCTACCTCAGGAGGAGCAAGCCCGGCAAAAGGCCGCTCCCGACCGTACCAGCGAACAAAGCGATAGATTTCCTGCTGGCTGGCTTCCTTTTTTTCTACCGCCAGACTGGTTAGAAAACCAGTGGCGGCTTCTCCCAGATTCGGACCCGGGTTACTAGTATTCACTTTTAGCCACCCCATAAAAGATAATGCTGGTTCACATTGTAAACATTAACCGTATATCGGTCAATCTGTGGCTGTTTCAGACCATCGGGCCTGGCGATAACTGGCTGAAGCGGCATTCCCCAGAAACCAGCCGATGAAGGCAAGCCACATACCATCAAACCAGGAGAGTCCAAAGGGATGCAGAAGGATTATCAGGATGCCACCCAGGATAAACAGATAGGCTACACCCCGCCCTACCCAGATGGCGAGCAGTGTTGAGCGCTGGTAGTTACCGGTAGTACGCCACAGGATAGCGCGGAAAATACGCCCGCCATCTAGAGGAAAACCGGGTATCATATTGAAAACGGCCAGCGCTATATTTATAACCGCCAGCCAGCCGGCCATTTCAGCGACGGAAGTAGCTACGCCCCTGGTAACCAGCCAGATTAAAGCGAACAGGCCACCGATTGCCAGACTACAGGCAGGACCAGCGGCTGCCATCTTTAGCTCAGCGTTGGGACGAGTCGCCTCCCTGGTCATCAGGGCACCACCACCAAAGATAAATAAAGTGATGCTCTTTACCGGGATACCATTGGCCCTGCCGACAAGACTATGGGCCAGTTCGTGGGCCAGAACTGAAGCAAAGAATAAGAGACTGGCAGCAATAGCCATAATCCAGTAAAGCGGTGAGAGCCAGTGAGGGGATACCAGGGAGACAGTTACCAAAATAAAAATTACAAACCAGGTATAGTGCAGCCTGAACTCGATACCGAAGACTTTACCAAGACTAAACGCTCTACCCATTCTTTAGCTACCATTTATAAAACATATAGCCGATGAGTTTGTAGGCTAGTTTAGCGGCGAGATAGGCGCAGGAAAGCGGCCCTTCATCAGGGGAAAGCTCAACCAGGTCAAAGCCGACGATGTGCCTTGATTTGGCCACCTGGCGCAGCAGAGCCAGTAGCTCGTACCAGCCGATGCCGCCGGGCTCAGGGGTGCCCACCGCTGGCATAATTGACGGGTCGAGAACGTCCAGGTCAATGGTGATGTAGACATCACTGGACAGCGAAGCCACTATTTGCTCGGAGGAATATTCTCCTGAGACTAACCCCGCCGCATAAAAGGGCCTTATGCCGGCCTTATTTATGAACTCGTGCTCCTCTTGGCTCAAGCTGCGAATACCCACCGGGATAACGGGACATAGCTCACAAACTCGCCGTATAACAGTAGCGTGGCTAAACCCTGTCCCCATATAGCTATCCC
>JAUWPF010000031.1 GCA_030611745.1 Chloroflexota bacterium
GCCCGCCCAGATAGGGAATGGTACCACCAAAGTACTTGGGCAACCTCTCCGTAGCTGCTACCACCGCCGCATCAAAGCCGACCCCGGCGGCAGTAACAAAAAAGCGCCTCAAGGTCTCTTTCCCTTTCCGATACTCAACAACACCAACATCAATCAGCAGCCTCCGGGAACTGGTCAAGAATGAGCAGGCCCTGCTGTAATCTCGCGGAATACCCACCGAGCGGATAAAATCGCTGCCGGTGCCGGTGCTAACTATGCCGAGAGGGGTAGTAGCTGCGTTGGGGGAAGAGAGAATGCCATTGGCTACCTCATGGACTGTCCCATCGCCACCGACCGCCACCAGGTACCGGTAACCGTCACTGGCGGCTGCCCGAGCCAGCTCGATGGCATGCCCCACCCCTTCAGTATACACATAGTCAAACGAGAGACCGACATGCTTGAGCAGCCGGCCAATGCGAGGCCACTTCCGGTAGGTGGAGTTGGCCCCTGCCACCGGGTTGACAATTACCTTAGCATACAGTAGCGACATCACCCCTCCATGACAACTTAACCTTTTTAATTATACTACCAGCGACGTCAGGTAGCTACTCCAGATAGCTTATTCGGGACGAGGGTCTTTTCTTTATGTCAACTTCTATGCCGGCTTCTTTAAACATATCAACGAAGGCATCATCATCATAGCGACCAAAGCTGACAAACCTCCTTATCCTGGCATTGACCAGCATCTTGGCACACAGCACGCACGGCGTGTGAGTGCAATAAATAGTGCTCCCTTCAAGACTCGTGCCGTGGAGGGCCGCCTGGATGATTACATTCTGTTCGGCGTGAATGCCGCGGCATATCTCCTGTCTCGTCCCCGATGGGATAGCGAGCTCGTCCCTGAGGCAGCCAAGCTCAAGGCAGTCCTTTAGTCCAGAAGGGGCCCCATTGTAGCCCGTGGTCAGGATATGCTTGTCCTTTACCGCCACTGCCCCGATGTGGTGGCGGCGGCAGGTTGAGCGCTCCGCTACCACCGAGGCCAACTTCATGAAATATTCGTCAATGTCAGGCCTGGTCAATTTTTTCATCTCAGTCGGGAGATAACCCGCTCCGTCTCCTCCCGCAAATTCTCCAGGGAAGACTCATTAATGATGGTGAAATCAGCCATCGCAATCGGCCCGCCCTTGTTGACCTCCTCTATCTCCGCCCGGTCCCGACCGGCTGCCTCCTCCAGTGTCAGGGGCCGCTCTCGCCTGGTGCTCAGCCGAAGATACCTTGCCCCCGGCGACGCCCAGACAGCGACCACCCGGAAGCCCTCCCCGTAATGCCTCTTCAGAAGGTCGTATTCCTCCCAGGAATAAAGTCCATCGATTACCACATCGGAACGCCCTAGCGCCAGCCCAATCCGGGGAAGGTTAAGCCGGGCGTAAGCCGCCATCCCGTGCTCCTGCCTGAGGAGTTCCCTGATATAGCGTTCGTTCTCCTCTGTCAGCTCAAGCCCCTTTTTTTCAATCTCCGCGTCGGTAATATCGCCAAACCTTATTCGGGTAAAGCCGTTCTCCTCGAATACCCCGGCCACCTCCGACTTGCCGGCACCAGCCATCCCCACTATTGAAACAACCCTCATCGTTAGACCTTAATTGGCCTCATTATAAGCAAACACCGGGCAAATGACAATAACAGGAGGCTTTGCATTTCGGTAAACGACAGTTTTGCTCAGTTCATCCTTCTTTCCAGTTGAAAAAGCGCCGATATTAGAATAAACTTGCAGATAGTAGGAGTAAGTTCTTGTCCCAGGAGGTGGAGCGTGAAGAGAGATTTTACCGTTGTTATTGAAAGAGATGAGGATGGCTATTTTGTTGGTACGGCCCCCCAACTAAAGGGCTGTCATACCCAGGCTAAATCTCTGGATGAGCTAATGGACCGAATGAAAGAAGCTGTTCAGTTATGCCTTGAAGCCGAGGGTGAACTTGAGGAAGGCGAACTCCAGTTTGTCGGGGTTCAGAGAATTGCGGTTTGACCAGGCTGCCATCATTAACCGGCGAGCAGGTTGTTAAAGCCTTGGGTAAAGCGGGATTTCAAGTGCTCAGGCAGAAAGGCAGCCATATTTATCTGAAGCATCCCGACGGCCGGGCTACGGTAGTACCGGTACACAAGGGGGAGTCTGTAGGAAGGGGTCTATTGAGGAAAATAATGCAGGATGCCGAACTGAGCCGGGAGGAATTCCTGAAGCTGCTTTGAAGGTAAGGATGGCTACAATAAACCGCCGACCTACCGTTATCTGGGTTTTGCTCGATTGTGGTTGGTAGGATTAACTGATGTTTCGCTCTGTCTTTTTGGATTTTAGTCCATCTAACCATGCTTTGCGGAGTATCAAGCGGTCTTGTGGCGGGATATACTAGACTGAAAGGGAGATATTATCCATGAATGAACTTAAAAACAAGGGTATTCCTAGTATTGGTCTGGGTGAGAAGGCGGCGGTCGAGAAGGTGGACTATAAGACGGCTAGGAGGAACTGACTGTGGCGCTTTAGGGTCCATTTGCGGGAGTCGTGTGGGTCGTCCTTTATGGGGTCCCTGTAGGGTTTGCGTGGCTTTATGAGAAGTATCTTGTCCGGCGTGGTGGATTCTGGATAGCTCTGGGTGTTCCTGTCTTCCTTCTTCTAGGTGCTGCCTGCGGCTTCATTGGCTACTCGGTGCGATACGAGTTTGTGGTGGCTCCCTTTATTGGATATGCGTTAGCGGGGGGAATGGTGATTAAAGCCATGCTTTTGGGGATTAAGGTTTGCCGAAAGGATTTAGATAATCCCCGGAAGTCTCAATATGTAGCACCAGCAAACAAGGTAGAAGAATTAAAGGATGACGCTAAAAACATTGTTGTAACTGGCCTTGCTTCAAGCCTAGCCGAAACATCAACGGCGTTATCGTCGGTTATCATCTGGGAAAGTTCAATCTGATTGCCGTCGCCATCCTCAATGAGCCTGTCAAGACTTTCTATCTTGATGGCAGGAGGCTTTGCATCTAATCCGACATCGTGTAAGCTATAATGACAGCTATTTCCCGGGAGAGAGGAGTAATAACCGTGAGCTGGGTTAACACCGCGATACTGAGTGCCGCCATCCTCGGGGCGGTCAACATCATTGATAGCCACCTTCTCTCCAAACGGATGCCGGGCTTACAGGCTTTCCTGCTGCCGGTAGGCACTATTCACCTAATCTACGGCATAATCCTGCTCGTCCTGTTTCCCCTGCCCGAAGGCACCGGCCCACTGCCGATAGTGATAACGGTAGTCTCAGGCATCCTCCGCACCGGTGCCGTCACCATCATGCTCTATAGCCTCCAGCGAGAGGAGGTATCGCTGGTCATCCCCGTAGTCTATACCTACCCTATTTTTGTGGCCATTATCGCTGCGCCGCTGCTGGGGGAAAGCCTGGGCTACCTGGGCTGGCTGGCGATAACCATCGTCGTGGCCGGGGCCGTAATAATATCAGCCCGGGAGACTTCCTTCAGCGCCGCCACTTTTCGGAGCAAGCCGCTACTTCTCCTTCTGGGTTCAAGCCTGCTTTTCGCCCTGGCTGATATCACCAGCAAGTATGCCCTGAGCTACATCTCCTTCTGGAACATGTTCTCCCTCACTGCCTGCTGCATGTCCGGCACCTTTTTGCTGCTGTCAGTACGCCCCCATATCCTGAGACAGCTCTATAACATGAAAAGGAGAAACTCGACTATGGGTCTGATCGCCTTTAACGAGACACTGGCACCGCTCGGGATAACGCTGTCGTTCTGGGCGCTGGGGAGGGGGCCTGTATCCCTGGTATCAACCATTGTCGGCAGCCGTCCCATGTTCGTGGTCATCTTCGCCCTTGCCCTGAGCCGCATCATGCCCCGGTTCGTGGACTGGCGGCCGGGGAGACTACCCCTACGACTCATAGCTACCGCGATGATTGTCGGCGGCATAAGCATCATCCACCTGATATAGGTAACAACCTGTGCTATAATCTGTCCATATGGTAAAAATACCCGTGACTATCGACCTGTCAGGCCAGATTGAAAAACAGCTCCCCGCCGAGCTGGCCGGCTTCATACGGACCGCCGGTGAGATTACTTCCGGTCAGGGGCAGAGCCTCTACCTTGTCGGGGGGGTAGTCCGTGACCTCCTCCTGGGAAGGGCCAACCTTGACCTTGACCTGGTGATAGAAGGCAGCGCCATAGACCTGGCACACTGGCTAATGCAGGACAAACAGGGGAAAATCACAACCCATCCCCATTTCAATACGGCTAAACTCCAATGGCATAAATGGGATATCGACCTCACCACCGCCCGCTCGGAGACCTACGCCAGACCCGGAGCCCTGCCCCGGGTAAAACCCGGTCCTTTAAGCGATGACCTCTTCCGCCGCGACTTCACCATCAATGCCATGGCGGTCCACCTTGACCCCGGCCGTTTCGGCGAGCTCATCGACCTGTATGGTGGCATGGATGACCTCAAGCATAAACTTATCCGCATCCTGCATGAAAAGAGCTTTATTGACGACGCCACTCGCGTCTGGCGCGGACTCCGCTACGAGCAGCGGCTGGGCTTCAAGCTGGAGCCGGTCACCTTAAAACTGCTCAAACGAGACACAGATATGCTGGATACCATCAGCGGCGACCGCATCCGGTATGAGCTGGAATGTATCCTCGGGGAAGAATTCCCCGAAAAGGCGCTGTGCCGGGCTGAAGAACTGGGTGCATTAGCCAAACTACACCCCTCCCTGAGAAGCGACAGGCGGCTGGGAAAAAAGTTCGGCAAGGCACGGGGGTTCGCCTATCCCAACCTGCCCCCACAGGGACTGTACCTGGCTCTTCTAACCCATTCCCTAACCAGCGGAGAAATCGAATGCCTGATTTCATATCTCCGATTACCCAAATCAGTAGCGCAAATAATCCGGGACACTGCCAGTATCAAAGCCAGACTGGAATCGCTGGCCGACCCAGGACCCGCCCCCAGCCGTATTTACCACCTCCTCCACGGCTATGCCCCGCTGGCAATTGTAGCCACTTCATTTGCCGCCGACTCACCCGTAGCCCGCCGGCACATCGAGTTATACCTTGATAAACTCCGTTATATCAAGCCGGCCCTCAACGGCAATGACCTGAAAGAAATGGGAATAGCCCCCGGTCCTCAAATTAAAGAAATACTAAACCTGCTCCGTGAGGCCAGGCTGGACGGGAAGGTAACATCTAAGCAGGCTGAGGTGGAACTGGTTAGGGAGTGGATGGCAGAACGCACCCTTTAGCATCTAACCTGCCTCAATAGCTTTAAGCGTCTCCCGGTCCTATACCATCTAAAGTCCCCGCCAGATAAACCTCCAGCCCCTGCTGCTGGAGACGAATATATATCTCCTCCGCCTGAAGCCTATCCCGCATAAGGGTAAATAGCGCCGGCCCCGAGCCCGCCAGGTGAACATCGGAAGCACCCGCCTTAATGATGTGCTCCTGATAGACGCTCAGCTCCGGGAAGTAATTAAAGGCCACATTCTCAAAGGTATTAAACAGCAGGGACGAGGTAAATTCCCTACCTGATTTTAAGCTCTCTACCAGTCTGGCTGTAATCTGCCCATCGGTGTAGTGGCCCCGCCTCAGGCTGGCATAGAGCTGCCCTGTTTTCTTTTGCATTCGGGGCAGCGGCGGCATCATGATTACCGTCCACATACGAGGAAGCGGCGGCAGCGGGGTTGCGACTTCGCCCCTCCCCTCAACCAGAGCCGTGCCCCCATGCAGAAAAAAGGCACCATCCGAACCCAGCTTCGAGGCCAGGCCGGCCAGCTCCCGCGGCGACAGGCCCAACCCCCAGAGCTGGTTGAGGCCACGCAGGATGGCGACAGCGTCACTCGTGTCCCCACCCAACCCCGATACCAGCGGGATGCGCTTCGTAAGCCCTATTACGGCCCCTTCAGCGCATCCGGTAGACTCCTTAAGCAGAGCGACCGCCCTGGATACCAGGCTCTCCCCGGCAACCCACCCGGGGGCATCAGGCTTAAACTCAATATCCTGGCCCGACTGGAAGCGGAGGCTATCACACAGGTCCACCGCCTGCATAACACTGCGAATCTCATGAAAGCCATCCTGACGCTCCGCCAGAACCTCAAGGGTCAGGTTTATCTTGGCCGGCGCCAGGACCGTCAGCATGCCAGCCCCCCGGCCCGGGTAACCACCTGCCACAGCCGTGTCCACTCGTCAAGGCCCAGGGTCTCCGCCCGCCGCCGCGGGTCAATACCCGCCTCCTCGAGCAAGGCCAGTACCTCGGCCTTAGGCAGTACCAGACCCCGCCCCAGGGAATTAGCCAGCTGCTTGCGCGAGGCACTAAAACCAGCCCGCACCAGCCGGAAAAAGCCTTCCCTATCGGTTACCGCCACCGCCGGGTGAGGATACGGCCTTATCCGCAATATGGCCGAGTCAACCTCCGGTACCGGGTAGAAGCACCGGGCCGGCACATAGCTAACTACCTCCGGTTCCCCGTAAAACTGCACACTAACGCTCATAAGACTCATCTTCCCCGGCCCCGCCGCAATCGCCTCCGCCACCTCTTTCTGTACCATTACCACCATAAGCTCAGGTCTAGCCGGAGCCTCAAGAAAATGACGCAGCACCGGAGCGGTAATATAGTAAGGAAGATTGGCAACCACCTTGTAACCGGAGGAAGCGGCCGCTGCCGGAGAAAAGTGCGCCCGCTGCTCGTCAAGCAAAGCCGCCGGGTCGATGCGAAGCACATCACCATCGATGATGGTAACGTTATCACAGGAAGCCAGGGTCTCCTTTAAGACATGGGCCAGCTTCTCGTCCAGCTCAATACTGACCACCCAACCAGCCTCCCTGGCCAGCTCCCTGGTCAGCACCCCCAGGCCGGGACCGACTTCCACCACAATATCGGCAGGGGTGAGCTCCGCCGCCCCGGTAATAAGCCCAAGCACCGCCCCGTCAACAAGGAAGTGCTGTCCCAGTCCCTTTCTTGCCTTAAGCCCGAAGCGGCGCAGCAACCCCCTGGTCTGAACTAGAAGCGACCTTCCCGGTCCATCCCTCTCAGCCATGCGCATCACCACCTAAGCTGTCGCATAACCGCCACCAGTACCGATGGCCGGTCCCTTTCCAGAATAGCTTAATGAGGCCGTGCACCTGCCCTCGACCCTGCCTGACAGCTTACTCAAGCCAGCCAGCTCCAACCAGGTAACCCTGCGGCACCCGGAATGGCTATTTACCGCTGCTTCCTCCCGGACCTGACGGGGTTCATAGTATTCCGCCGCGCAGGACCCGGCTTTCAACACCGCTTAGCCCGAGCAGTCCCACCAGACAAAGGCCTCAAGCAGGAATTCAACCTCGCTGTAGCGGATTGCGAGTTCAGGGCACCGCTAGCTCCCCGTCTAGCACGACCTCAGTGAAATGCTAATCTGCGCCCGCTGCTTTGTCAAGCAAAAACAGGGAGCCCGGTATACCCGGGCTCCCTGCAGCAGATTAACAGGTTTAGGTTATTACTCCTTGGGTTTAGGCATAACCGCCTTGAACATCTCCTCGTCATAGGGATGCCCTTCGGCAATCATCTGCCGCAGCTTGATAACATTACAGTTGGTGGTGCCGGTTACATTCTTGGTATTGAAGGCGCTCATGCCCATGTCAAACTCACCATAGGCTCCCGCGTTGGCTGCCCACCACCAGATTATCTCCGCCTTGGTCCTCTCATAGGCCACCTTCTTTTGCGCCCTTAAGAGACCATATGATACCGCCACCTGCTGGGGAAAGAGAGTGGTAAAGGTCCAGGCCATATCCATGCACGCCTTGTCCAGCTGGGACATATCCGTCTCCATCGAGCGTGCCAATTTCTTGGCGGCAGACCTTTCTGCGGGGTCGGGCAGGAACTCACCATAGACAATCTCACCGTTCTCCACCCACTTGTCGGTAACAACCTCTGGATTGCGAACGAACTTGCCATCCTTCTTCAGAATCGGCACTACCTGGTGGATATAGTTCTTGCGATACATCTTGTAGGCGCTCCACTGCTCGCAGGAGACTGCATTCCACATGGCATCCTGCATGGTCATCTCTACCGATTTGAACTGGCAGGCACCGCCCATAGCGGTCGAGCCGTGCTGTGGCCCCACCTGACCAAAGCTAGCCGTATCAGCGGCAATACACAGGTCACAAACCGCGCCGAGCTCTTCACCGCCACCAATGCTCATACCATTGCAGCGGCGAATAAACGGCTTGGGCGATGTCCAGACCTGGTCAAAAGCACGCCAGTAAACACTCATGTACTCCTGGCAGTCCAGCGGCCTCATCACGTAGTGCTCCGCGTACTCCGGAACATTACCGCCGGTGCAGAAGGCCCTGTCGCCGGCGCCAGTAAAGACAACACAGACCACGCTGGGGTCATGTGAGGCCTTATCAAAAGCAACCGCGGTGGCGGCCAGCATATCCAGGGTATAGGAGTTATACTGCGCCGGATTGTCCAGCGTAATCCAGGCAATATAAAGGCCATCGACCTTGTTACCCTGGGGGTCAATAATCGGTTTCAGTTCGTAAGTTGTTCGTGGCGGCTCTGTCCGCTGCAGCCGCTCGTCACTGGTGGTCCGGTGATTGAGGATTTCGTTCTTTGGTGCTCTTGGTATCCAGTCTAATGCCATTTTTTTCTTTCTCCCCCCTTAGTTTTTTATTCTCAGAAGTCGGGCTCTAACACTATTCGCTTCACCAGCCCGCCCTTATGGGCTTCCTCGTATGCTTCCTTGATGGTGCTCATCGGCCTGGTCTCAACAAAGGGTTCTATCTGTACCTTACCCTCGAGAACAAGCTTGAGAACCGCAGGGTAGTACTTGGGCAGACAACCCCATGAGCCCATAATGTCGGCATCAAATGCCATCAGCCTCGACAGCGAATACTCGTTCTTCTGCATGCCAAAGCCGCATATCACCAGCTTGCCGACGAACGATAGCAGCTCCAGGGCGATTGCCTGACCACCCCCGGTACCGGTCCACTCAAAAATCTTCCAGCCATAGTTTGCCGGCAGTCCCTTTTCCTTGCAGTAGGCACGGAACGCATCCCGCACATCCCTGGGGCTCTTATCCACCGAGCTGATAATATGGGTGGCACCGAAATCAAGGGCTCTCTTCAGCTTCTCCGGATTTCGGGCGATGCCGATAACCTCTTTGGCACCCAGGGCCGCACAAATCTGGGTGGCA
Source organism: Chloroflexota bacterium (assembly GCA_030611745.1). Taxonomy (GTDB): domain Bacteria; phylum Chloroflexota; class Dehalococcoidia; order Dehalococcoidales; family JAUWPF01; genus JAUWPF01. The sequence continues at coordinate 9,188 of JAUWPF010000031.1, forward strand.
TACACACCAAGACCACCGGTGACCCCGATAATAACAACCATGTCCCCGGCCTTGACCTCAGCCCGCATCGCCGCCTGGTAGGGCGAGGTAGCAGCATCGGCAATCACGGCAAAGTGTGACAGGGGAATCCCCTTCCTGTCTGAAAGCTCGCACAAATCTTCGGAAGGGACTACAATATGGCTGGAATTACCGCCATAAATCCCCATGCTGTTGCCGGGCATTTTCTGTGCCAGACAGCGGTTTCCCCTGCCGGAGGCACAGATAGGGCAGTTATTGCACGGCATCACCGCCGGAATAATTACCTCTTTACCAAGCCACTTAGCATCACCAGCGAGCACGGTACCGCTTATTTCATGCCCCAGGGTAAGCGGCGGTTTATTCACCGTGGGCACGCCATCATAGAAATAGCCCAGGTCAGTATGGCAGACACCACAGCCCGCAACCTCGACCAGCACCTCCCCCGGCTTGAGTTCAGGGACATCAATGCTCACTTTTTCCAGTTTGCCCGGCTCTACCATCTGCCAGGTTTCAATCTTGTCAGGTATTTTTGCCATTTTTCTTCCCCCTCACTCTGTAATTCACCAGTAACCTCAAGACGAAGCCTTCATGCTAGCAGTCTATCACCCCCCACATCAAAGATTCTCCTTTTTACTTTATTCAGGAAGTCCAGCTAATAAGTTTAGCTGTTTATCCCGTCCCCTGTCAACTTGAAGTCCCTGCCTGTTATATCCCATAGCTCAAGCGGTTCACCAGTGGCATCGGCAGTCCATAATCCACCATTTTAGCCTGCGTGGCACCAATATCATACGGAACGCGGTAGTGGCTGACCGACCCCGCTTCACTGTCATAGATGGCATAGCTGGCCCGCGGGTCGCCATCCCGGGGCTGACCAACACCGCCGGGGTTAATAATCATCCGGTTTTCCCCCAGCTCAAGCACCCTGCCATCCAGGAACTCACTTACCGAGCAGGTACCAGTCTGGCTATATTCGAACACCAGCGGCACGTGGGAATGACCTACCAGACAGAAAGGCGACGAAAAGAACGCAAAGTTTTCCCCGGCACTACCGGTT
>JAUWPF010000032.1 GCA_030611745.1 Chloroflexota bacterium
AATGCCAACGATGAATCGGTTCATGAACAAATCACCCGTGTTCCCGGCTCGTTTGAGAAGACCAGGCAGGCAATCTATGCCACTAAAGAAGTGGGAATGAACCTGCAGTTCAATACTACGGTGATGAAGGAAAATCGTGAGGCTATCCCCGGGCTCCTTGACCTTGCCTCTGAGGTTGATGCCCAGATCGTGCTCCTCTACCAGCTTGTTCCGGAGGGGAGGGGAGAAGAGGCAATGGAGCTTTCCCGGAGGGAATACAGGGCACTAACGGAGATGGTAGCTGAGAAACAGAAGGTGAGCCGGGCGATAATAGAGCCGACCTGCTCCCCGCAATACTGGGCATACCTGATGAGCAAAGATGGAAAGAAGCCACCAGCGCTGGAGATGAAGCTGGCCCGGACCTTATTTAAGGGGTGCGTAGCCGGCAGCGGCCTGTGCTATATAAAGCCTGATGGTGAAATCTGGCCCTGCCCGTTCGTCCCGCTTAGTGGCGGCAATGTGCGTGAGCAGTCGCTTAAGGAAATCTGGTATGAATCAGAGCTGTTTCAGAGCCTCAAGGATAGGGAAAGGCTCACCGGGGAAATGTGCTCGCAGTGCCGCTTCAAGTATATCTGCGGGGGTTGCCGGGGGCGGGCTTATGCTCACTCTGGCGATTACCTGGGAGACGACCCGCTGTGCTTTCTCTATTCCACCGTAAATTGACAACTACCGCTTATACTTCCATATGGTGCCCCGCGGTGTGTCCTCGAGGGTAATGCCCAGCCCCTCCAGACCCTTTCGTATCTTGTCGGCAAATAGCCACTCTTTTGCCTGTCTCGCCTGCTCACGGATGGAAATCAGGAGCCTGATGTATGCCTCGGCGGAGTCCAGAGTCGTACCCTTGAGCCGGTCCCGGATGAGGTTGATGACAATGTCATCACTGAGCTGCTCGGGGGCGGCTTCTGTTAGCTGTCTATCAATGGATTCCCAGAGCTGGATAAAGGGTTTGACATCCAGGGCTGACCTCTCGGGCGGCTTGAGGGTCAGTCCCAGGACACCGCTCAGCTCGGCGAGTAGCTGTTGCCCGGCGCCGATGTTACGGGTTTCGTCTCTCAAGCGGTTAATCTCCCGTGCCAGGTCGAAAAGGACAGCTAATGCCTGGGCGGTATTAAAATCATCGTCCATCGCCTCAATGAAGCGCTGGCGGTAGGACGCTGCCTCCAGCGGGCTTTCGCCCCTCTCTCCGTTACCGGTGCTCTGGACTGCCCCTGTTAACCTCTCGGCGCCCTTCTCGGCGGCGCGGATTATCTCCTCGGAATAGGTGAGCGGACTGCGGTAGTGAGAACCGAGAACAAAGATACGGATGGCATCAGGGCTGAATTTTACCAGCGCCTCCCTTATTGTTATCAGGTTACCCAGGGACTTGCTCATCTTCTCTTCGCCAAGCTGCACCAGTCCGTTATGAAGCCAGTATTTAACAAACGGCTTTTTGCCGGTGAAGCTCTCTGACTGGACTATCTCGTTCTCGTGGTGGGGAAAGATTAAGTCCTGCCCGCCGCCGTGGATATCCAGGGTATCCCCCAGATACTTCAGGGACATGGCACTGCACTCAATGTGCCAGCCAGGTCTACCCTTTCCCCAGGGGCTCGGCCATGATGGCTCGCCGGGTTTGGCGGCTTTCCAGAGGACAAAGTCCATCGGGTCTTCCTTTTCTTCACTGCCCGTAGCGCCCTCCCCGGCGATCATGGAATCCAGGCTGCGGTGAGCGAGTTTCCCGTAGTCAGAGGCATTTCTCACCTTGAAATAGACGCTCCCTCCTGCCGGGTAGGCATAGCCATTGTCTACCAGCCCCTGGATTATTTCGACAATTTTTGGTATTTCCTCAGTGGCCCGGGGATAGATATCAGCCGGGGCAACATTGAGGGCTTCCATGTCTTCAAAATAGCGGCGGGTATACCTTTCCGCCAGCTCGTGGATGGGAACACCACCCTGATTTGAGCGGTTAATGAGTTTATCGTCAATATCGGTAACGTTCTGCACGTATTTTACCTTGTAGCCGCGAAACTGGAGGTAACGTCTGACGACGTCGAAGATGATATAGCTCATGGCGTGGCCGATATGGGCATCATCGTAAGGGGTAACCCCGCAGACATACATCCTGACCTCATCGCCCCGGGGTGAAAACTCCTCCTTTTTGCCCGATAGCGTGTTAAATACCTTCACCTTTTCTCCCTCCGGTCGGGGCTGAATGTTTCTCCAGCTCAATGATTCGTCCTTCCAGGTTTTCCAGTTTTTCACCTACGGGGTCGGGCAGCTTCTCTACGGTATCGGTGTCGGGGTTTCTGACTGCCACTACCCGTCCCGGCACCCCGACCACGGTGGCGTGAGAGGGCACTGAGTTTACCACCACCGAGCCAGCGCCAATCTTGGTGTTATCGCCGATAGTAATCGCCCCGATAAGCTGGGCTCCCACCCCGACGACGACACTATCGCCCAGGGTAGGGTGGCGCTTTATCCGCTGGCGGCTGGTGCCGCCCAGGGTTACTCCCTGGTGCAGGATAACGTTGTCGCCAATCTCTGATGTCTCCCCGATTACCACCCCCATCCCGTGGTCGATGAAGATTCTGTTGCCGAGCTTGGCCCCGGGGTGAATTTCTATCCCGGTGAGAAAGCGGCTGATATGGGATATAAACCGGGGCAGGACCGGAATATGCCACCGCCAGAGCTGGTGAGCCAGCCGGTGAAACTGGCGGGCATGAAATCCCGGGTAAGCCAGTACTATCTCTATGGTGCTGACCGCTGCCGGGTCATTGTCAAAGACAGTCTTGATATCGTCCATTATGCTGGTGATGAGTGACATTAAACTAGGCTCCTTCCCCGGCTGAAGCTTCTATTATAGCGATGGCATGGGCCGCTATCCCTTCCCCTCGCCCCACAAAACCCAGGCCGCTGGAAGTAGTTGCCTTGATGCTTACCCGGCTAACCATGATACCCAGTGCCTGACTGAGCATCTGGCGCATCCGGTCAATGAAGTCCCTCAGCCTGGGTTCCTCGGCGACGATGGTAGCGTCGATGCTGGATACCTGCCAGCCATTCTGCTCTAGCTTATCCCTTACTCTCCGGAGGAGGACCAGGCTTGAAATATCCTTGTATTGGGGCTCAGCAGGGGGGAAGTGGCTGCCGATATCACCCAGCGCCGCTGCCCCGAGTAGGGCATCGATGATGGCGTGGGTTAGTACGTCGGCATCACTGTGTCCGCTCAAGCCCCTGGTAAAGGGTATCTCTATTCCGCCCAGCACCAGCCGGCGCCCCGGGGTCAGGGGGTGGACATCATAGCCTATCCCCGCACGCATTCTACTTTCCACGCTTCCTGAGCAGGACCTCGGCTAAAGCCAGGTCCTGGGGGGTGGTCACCTTTATATTTTCATAAGCACCCATATACAGTTTGACCCGGTAGCCCGCCCTCTCTGCCAGTGAGGCATCGTCGGTTACCTCGGCCTCTGTCTCCTGACGGTAGGCCCTGGCTATTATATCAAGGCGGAATACCTGCGGTGTCTGCACTGCCCACAGCTTATGCCGCGGTAGCGTCTCCCGGATGATGTGGTCATCACCGGCCAGCTTGATGGTATCGGTGACCGGGACGGCGCTGGTGGCGGCACCGGTTTCGGTAGCGGCCGCAAGCCCGTGGCTGATCAGGTCTGCCGTTACCAGGGGGCGGGCGCCGTCATGGATTACCACCCAGTGGCAGTTGTCAAGATGCCCCAGTCCCACCATGACCGAGTCCTGGCGGCGCTCACCACCGGGCCAGACCCCGGCTACCCTGGGCCAGTTGTGCTCTTTGACCAGCCGCTGGCACTGCTTCAGGTTTTGCTCGCTTGCGACGATAACAATCCGGTCGACCTTGCCGCATTCTTCAAAGGCATCGATAACCCGGGCCAGGATGGGTTTTCCATCCAGTGGAGCCAGTATCTTGTCTACTCCATCCATCCGCCGGCTTGAGCCAGCGGCGGCGATAACGGCACCTACTCTTTGCTGGTTGGTCATCTTACCATAAGATTATAAAGCAAAAGCTCTTCTATATCCACCGCAGGTAAATGACGGTATACCGGGGCAGAGACAAGGAGGCCGGGGATGAAGGTAGCCGATTATCTTGAGGCTGGACCCGTTCAATCTTCGTCAGCCGGGGCTTTAGTCTTATCCCTGAGGAGTCCTCTGGCTATCGCTTCCTTTAAGTTGCTCACCGGGATAAGCTCAATATCAGGCGCGTGAGACCTGTGGCTGACTTTGGGCACGATGCAGCGCTTGAATCCCAATCTGGCGGCCTCGGCCAGCCGCCGCTCCAGTTGAGAAACAGTGCGAAGTTCACCGCTGAGTCCGATTTCACCTACTGCCATCAGATTGGGGTCGACCCTCATGTCACGGAAGCTGGAGGCAATCGCCAGGGCCAGCCCCAGGTCGGCTGCCGGCTCGCTGATTTTAAGTCCCCCGGTAACGTTGGCGATGATATCCTGATTACCCAACCTCAGGCCGACCCGCTTGGTCAACACGGCGGTGACCAGCAGCAGCCGTCCGAAATCAACCCCGTTAGTGGTACGTCGGGGTAAGCCAAAGCTGGTGGGGGTGGTCAGGGCTTGAATCTCTACCAGCAGGGGGCGGGTGCCCTCAAGGGTGGGTACTACCGCTGAGCCTACTCCTTCGCCCCACCGCTGCGACAGGAAGACCTGCGAGGGGTTGTCTACCTCGACCAGGCCCTGCTCCTGCATCTCGAAGATGCCTACCTCGTTGGTAGAACCGAAGCGGTTCTTAACGCAGCGCAGCAGCCGGTAGGCGCTGAACTGCTCACCTTCAAGGTAGAGCACCGCATCAACAATGTGCTCCAGCACTCTCGGTCCGGCAATAGTCCCCTCCTTGGTCACATGTCCGGTGATGAAGACAGGAGTCCGGCTGTGTTTCGCCCAGTGCATGAGTCTCAGGGTGCATTCTCGTACCTGGGTTATGCTGCCGGCGGCTGTGTCCAGTTCGGGGAGGGAAACTGACTGGATGGAATCGACGACTACCAGGCGGGGTGATAGCTCGGTGAGCTGCTGGAGGATAATCTCAAGGTCAGTCTCAGCCAGAAGGTATAGCCCCTCCCCCGGTACCCCCAGGCGCTGGGAGCGGAGCTTAATCTGCCCGGGTGTTTCCTCACCGGAGACATAGGCGACCTTGCTCTGGATGCCAGCTATCCGGGCCGATACCTGGAGCAGAAGGGTTGATTTGCCAATACCGGGGTCGCCCCCGACAAGCACCAGTGAGCCCGGTACTATCCCTCCGCCAAGCACCCGGTTGAACTCACTTAAAGGGAGTGGGATGCGGTCGGTGGCGCCAGTTGCTACCTGAGCCAGTTCTTGGGGCAGACTTTCCGGGGTTAGGGTACGGGACGGGGCATCCCTGGTGACCGTGGTTTCAACGAAGGTATTCCACTGCTGGCAGTTGGGGCAGCGTCCCAGCCACTTCAGGCTCTCCTTGCCGCACTGCTGACAGACAAAGACGGTCCTTTTGTCGAACGTGCCCATAGGCTCAATTTACTTGATTTCGGGCAGTAATGCAAGGGCACCTTGGAGGGAAGGTTAGCGCAGGACGGTTGTTTATCCTACCATACCCAGGAATATGCCGGCGGCAGTGGCGGTACCGATAACGCCAGCGATATTGGGGCCCATAGCATGCATCAGCAGGAAATTCCTCGGGTTGGCTTCCTGACCCATCTTCTGGACGACGCGGGCGGCCATTGGCACTGCCGAGACACCGGCGGCGCCTATCATCGGGTTAATCTTCTCCTTGGAAAACACGTTCATCAGTTTGGCCAGGCACACACCGAAGGCGGTGGAAGAGGCAAAGGCAACGCAGCCCAGGGCAAATACCAGCAGGCTTTCTACCTTCAGGAAGACCTCGGCGCTCATAAAGCAGCCGACACTGATACCGAGGAGGATGGTGAGAATATTCATAAAGGCGTTGGCCGCGGTATCAGCCAACCGGTCGGTAACCCCGCTTTCTTTTAGCAGGTTGCCAAACATGAACATGCCAATGAGGGGAGCCGATTTGGGTACCAGCAGGATAATGATAACGGCTGCCATTATCGGGAAGATGAGTTTTTCCCGCTTGGATACCGCCCTCAACTGGGGTTTCATGTATATTGCCCGCTCCGCCTTGGTAGTGAGCAGTTTTATCACCGGGGGCTGAATGATAGGCACCAGTGCCATGTAGGTATAGGCGGCGACTGCGGTTGACCCGATGAAGTAGGGAGCGAGCCTGTTAGTCAGGTAGATGGTGGTCGGTCCGTCGGCCCCACCAATGATGCCGATAGAGCAGGCTTCATTTATGCTGAAACCAAGCAGTAAAGCGATGAAAAAGGCGAAGTAAACCCCGAACTGCGCTCCGGCGCCAAGGATTAAGGTCTTGGGATTGGCGAGAAGTGGCCCGAAGTCAGTCATTGCCCCCAGACCGAGGAAGATGAAGCAGGGTATTATCTCCCAGGCAAGACCGTAGCGGAATATCCGGGAAATTAAGCCGGCGGGCTCACCTCCAATAGCATATGCCTCGACCACATTCCCATTAACGATACACTCCATCAACCCACCCAGCGGCAGGTTGACCAGGATTACCCCGAAACCGATGGGTACGAGGAGCAGCGGTTCCATTTTTTTGGCGATGCCCAAATACAAGAGGACTCCGCCAATAAGGAGCATTAAAATGGAACCCCAGGTAAGGTGGAGAAAACCGAGCTCAAAGAGTTCTAGCAACTTATTTCCCTTAATATTCTATGAGGGCGACTACCTCACCAACCTCAACCACCTGCCCCGCAGAAATGCCTATCTCACTAACTGTGCCCCCCACCGGAGCCAGTATAGGGTTTTCCATCTTCATTGATTCCAGGAGGCAGAGGATGTCTCCTTCACTCACCGTATCCCCTTGTTTGACGTTCACGCTGATTATTTTGCCTGTTATCGGGAACTCAACTTTTTCCTGTGCCAATTTCTACTCTCCTTTCTTCTTGTTACCGGTTTCACCCTTACTGGCGGTGGCTTTACCAATTATTAACCCTACTAGCCATACAGCCAGGGCTAGAGCGAGCAGTACTACGAAGACAAGAGTAAAGCCAAGGCCTCCGATTTGTCCTGCTAATCCCCAGTCCACACCCATCTCTCTTTATCCTCTAGCTTAACCTGCTCCGATTTTTGCCCAATTAAAAGGGCGGTTAGCCTGCTACCTTAGTTTCCCCGCCCTTCCCGGACCGTGCCTATTTTAACATAGTGCCTTATACTTTGTCATCTCCCCGCAGCGCCTTTACGGCTGGCGGGTGGACTACGATTTCTTCCCCTTCCAGGTCAACTACCACTGTGTCCCCTTCCCGGAAGTTACCCCGGAGCAAATCTTCGGAGAGTTTATCTTCGACCATGTTCTGAATCACCCGCCGCAGTGGTCTGGCACCGAAGACCTCATCGTAACCCTTTTCCCCGATGAAGTCTTTAGCGGCATCGGTTACTTCCAGGTTTATCCCCTTCTCGGATAGTTGTTGAATTACTGTGGTCAGCATCAGGTCAACTATCTTGCGGATATGCTCCTTGCTCAGGGGATGGAATACGACTACGCCGTCAATACGGTTGAGAAACTCGGGGCGAAAAGCCTTCTTCAGTTCGCCGAGCAGCTTCTCCTTCATTCGCTCATAGGACTCCTGCCTGGTCTTGGCCTCATCACGGACGGTGAAGCCGATGGTGGAACCTTTGCTGATTAGCTCGGCCCCGATATTGCTGGTCATAACAATAATGCTATTGCGAAAGTCAATGCGCCGCCCCTTGGCATCGGTTAAGTGGCCGTCATCAAATATCTGCAGCAGTATATTGAACACATCGGGATGGGCCTTCTCAATCTCATCCAGGAGGATGCAGCAGTATGACTTGCGCCTCACCGCCTCGGTCAGCTGTCCCCCTTCTTCGTAGCCAACATATCCCGGGGGTGCTCCCACCAGACGGGAGACAGCGAACTTCTCCATAAACTCGCTCATGTCCAGCCTGATCAAGCTGTCCTCGTTGCCGAACATGAACTCGGCCAGGGTCCTGACCAGCTCTGTCTTGCCGACGCCGGTGGGGCCGAGGAAGATGAAGTTGCCAATGGGATGTCGCGGGTCTTTAAGTCCGGCCCGGGCCCGCCTTACTGACTTGGCGATGATGTTGATTGCCTCGTCCTGTCCCACGATGCGCTTGTGCAGTGCCTCTTCCATGTGGAGAAGCCGGCTTGTCTCCTCGCTGGCCAGCTGCACTACGGGGATATTGGTCCACATACTGACCACTTCGGCAATATCCTCAGCGGTAACTACCGGTTTTTCCTGTTCCAGCCCGGCATGCCACTCGTCTTCCAGCTTATGTATTTTCTCCTCGAGTTGAAGCTCCCGCTCGCGGAGCTCAGCGGCATAGTCATACTGCTGGGTGGCGAGGGCCTCGTCTTTGTCCTTGCGCACGCTATCCTCAAGCTGCCGCGTTTCCTTCAGGTCAATGGGCATCGTTCGGAATCTAATCCTTACCCTGGATGCTGCCTCGTCAACCAGGTCAATAGCCTTGTCAGGCAGGAAGCGGTCAGGTATATACCGGGCAGCCAGTGTTGCCGCTGCGGCCAGTGCCTCATCGCTGATGGTGAGTTTGTGATGCTCTTCGTAGCGTTCCTTGACACCGCGCAGTATCTCCAGGGTCTGGTCGGTAGATGGTTCCTCTACCAGGACGGGCTGGAAGCGCCGCTCCAGAGCCGCATCCCGTTCCACGTATTTACGGTAATCATCAAGGGTAGTGGCGCCAATGCACTGTAGCTCTCCCCGTGACAGTGATGGTTTGAGAATATTGGCCGCGTCAACCGCTCCCTCAGCTGCCCCTGCCCCCACCATGGTGTGGAACTCGTCGATAAACAGGATGCAGTTTCCGGCGGTTTTTAGCTCGTCGATTACCTTCTTCATCCGTTCCTCAAACTCACCCCGGTACTTCGTTCCGGCTACTACTGCCGGCATGTCCAGTGTTAGCAGCCGTTTTCCCTCCAGTGTTTCCGGGACGTCACCAGCGACGATACGATGAGCCAGGCCTTCGACGATTGCCGTTTTCCCCACTCCCGGTTCACCAATGAGGGCGGGGTTATTCTTGGTGCGGCGGCTTAAGATTTGAATTACCCGCTCGATTTCCTTGATTCGTCCGATGACAGGGTCAAGCTTCCCGGCGCGGGAGGCTGCTGTCAGGTCAACGCCTAGCTGGTCTAAGACCGGGGTCCGGCTCGTGGAGCGGGCAAGTTTGGTTCTAGAGGTACCCTGACTGAGAATGCGGGTGGTTTCAGCACGTGCCCGCTCCAGGGTGATACCAAAGCTGTCCAGTACTCCAGCGGCTATCCCTTCCCCCTCGCGCAGCAGCCCCAGCAGGAGGTGCTCGGTACCGATGTAGTTATGACCGAGCTGGCGTGCCTCGTCGATTGCCAGTTCAATGACCTGTTTGGCCCTGGGGGTGAGTCCGACCTCACCGCTGGATGGTCTCTCGCCGCGCCCGACAATAAATTCCACGGCGGAACGCACCTTGCTTAAGCCGGTGCCCAGGTTGACCAGCACCTTAGCCGCTACCCCTTCTTCTTCTCGCACCAGGCCGAGCAGAATGTGCTCGGTGCCGATATAGCTGTGGTTAAAGTGCTGTGCCTCTTCCTGGGCCAGGGTAAGCACCCGCCGCGCTCGCTCTGAGAATTTCTCAAATCGGCTGGTCATCTCTTCTCCTCGGGGCCGTCACCGGTTGTCTATTTGGATATTTATTATAGAGCAGGAGGGCGAATAAAGTCAAAGGTTGCGGGGAATATAAAAAGCCTCCTGGCAGTGGCATATTTTCCGCAAAGAGTTGCCCCATCAGTATCGTCTGCGCTGGGGCGTTTCACTTCCGTGTTCGGGATGGGAACGGGTGGTACCACCCCGCTCGAACCACCAGGAGGCTCGCTTTTACGCAAAAGGTCAGGTATTGCCGGATACCAGAAGTAATAATAGCATAAGATAATGGTAAATGCAATCCGAAAGCACACCGGTATTGCCATGTGCTCACGGAAAAACAGTAGAAAAAACTGCCCCCTACCAAAGTAATGGGTTGAATGGACTTCTTAACAAAATTGTAATATACAGAGCAAATGAGGTATTTATTAACCCTTGACAAGCACGAAAACAAGTGATAGCGTATGGGGAGTACTCGCCCTCAATGTCAGCCGTTTATGGTGC
>JAUWPF010000037.1 GCA_030611745.1 Chloroflexota bacterium
CCTCGAGAGCCTTTGCTGCTATCTCCTTGACGTCAACGGGGAAATCGGAGCGAGCAATCCATTCCAGGTAATCAGGATAGTCAACCGCTATGTCCTTTAACAAACGTCCTTTGTGTTTGCCGAAATTGCAGACCGCTTCACCTTCTACCCATATGAACCTACCTTCAGCATCGATATGATTTTTCTCGACTTTATAGCATAAGGCACATAATCCAGCTGCGTCCCTGGGTAAATCTTGATACATATCCAGTTGATCATCCAGTATTTCGGACGATACCCTGACGTCCTCCTTAGCACTATGGGCGTTTTCCATTTCCTTGCCGCAGTACTTCAGGTAGGCAGCTTGAAGGTTACGGGGTTCACGCTGGTGGAAAATAACCATGCTATCAATCAAGTACCGCCCTTCGCGAGAGAAATCAACGTTAGCTCTCGCAAATTCCGCTTCAAGGCATGGTAAGTCGAAGTTGATAACGTTAAAGCCTGAAATATCGCAACCTTCAAGGAAATCTCTGATGCCTCTCGCATACTGCCGGAACGGCGGCTCTTCTGCCACATCAGCGTCGGTGATTCCATGAATGGCTGTCGCTTCTTCCGGTATTGGAATTCCCGGATTGATTCTGTGGCTCTTATATTCCTCATTACCATCCGGGCTAATCCTAAGTATGGATAATTCTACTATCCTGCCAGAGTATGGATTATGCCCGGTCGTTTCGATATCAATGAATGCGATAGGTCTGTCCAACTGAAGATTCTTCAACATTAAATACTACAACCTCAAATATGCGGATGCGCCAATAATAAACTCAAGTTAGCATCAAGTCAATATGCAATTAAAGCAATCAAGATGGGGCAAAGGTCCTGGTTAGGTAGTGGGTCAATGTTGGTGGTTATTGACACAGGGAAGTTAGACTTTATCCTTCCCCTCCTGCTCGGTCTAGCGGTGCTTGGCTGTGGTGTAGCACAATACTTAAAAGCAAGGAAAGTGACATCAGGCCCTTGACGACTATCCTCAGTGCTAGTATATTTGTTCTATAGCCACACAGGCTTGTTACCAGTGAGGGCAGGGCAGCTAGAAATGAACTATAAACTAAGTCCATCAGACCTTACATTCTCATACGAAGGCTGCAAGCGGTGTTTCTACCAGAAGGTAGTAAATAACATAGCACAGCCATCAATACCTCTACCATCTATCTTCAGTAAAATCGCCAGTCTTCTTAAGAACCACTATGACGGCAAACATACGAGTGAGTTACACGTAGACTTGCCTCCTGGAATTGTTAGTCATGGGGAGAAGTGGGTCAGGTCACAGCCCATCAAGGTACCGAACCATGAGTCCACCTGCTATATCAATGGTAGGTTTGATATTGTAATCAGCTTCGATGACGGCACCTACGGAGTCATAGACTTCAAAACCAGCGACCCCAGTAAAGACTCTGCGCGTATGTATAGTCGTCAGCTTCATGCTTACGCTTATGCCTTAGAACATCCGGCACCCGGTAAATTGGCCTTGTCACCAGTTAAAAAATTAGGGCTTTTATACTTTTACCCTGACAATATTAACCAGCAGAGCATTGAGAGGCTTAATTATGGAGCTGAGATTGTCTGGGTCGAGGTAGAAAAGGATGAGGAAGGCTTCTTAGGCTTTATCGATGAGGTGATGGATATCCTTGAATCTCCTCAAGCTCCCGAATACTCTCCGACCTGCCAGTGGTGTAACTATATCAACAAATTAGACAATAATATTCCGTAACTGAGGTTGCCGATTGCCTCCATATAAGCATCGTGTAAGTTCAACCGACTCATGGGAACAACTCGGAGAAGCTGGCGAGCAAAAGGTTTCAGCGGCTATTCCGGAAGATTTTTCCTATTTCCGCAACCTATTAGTTCCCTGTCAACACGGGAACGACTACGAGGAAATTGACCTTGTTGCTGTGGGGCCGACAGGCATCTGGTCTATTGAAGTAAAGAATTGGCGAGGGATTGCCTATCCCGGTGATCATCCTGAAGAGCTTATCTTTATCAGGAGTACGCCTGATGGACGCCGGACCAGTACACGTTATAACCCCTATGATCAAGCTCGCTGCCATTCTGAAGACTTGCATGACTATTTGAAGAAGAGCTTGAAGGAATGGTTCCCGCCAATACACACGCTAGTCGTATTCGCGTCAAGAGACCCGGACGGAGTTAATGGCGTTGATTTAGGCCGTGTAAGGCCTGCTAACCCCAGCATTATTTACCTAGAGGAAATGACAAACGTGTTAAGTGATTCAAGGAGGATAGTCCAAGCATGGGACAATCAGCATAAGGTAAAAGATGCACTTGGTAAGCTTCGCACATGGGATGTAATCTACTTCAGAAATGGCGAAAAAAAGCGGGGATTACTTTGCCAATGGTCAGGACTCAAGATAAAATCTGGTGACCAAGCTATTCCCATTCGCTGGGAAAAAGTTTCACGGGTAGAGGTTATAACAGGAGGAAATCAGAGTCCACTATCTACCAGGTTCGTTCTCCAGTCGGGAGATAAACATGCAGGAGCACTTGTTGAGGATGTAATATCTGTACAACTGCCTAATGGTAATATTGAGCCGATTAAACTCACGGAGATAAAGAAAATCTATACTGGCTTTCACCAGGGAACGGTTACTTAGCATCAGCTTTGCTTAGTCAAGTAATTCCCACTGCAAATAACCCTATGCAGAGTTGGACACCCCAGCGCGTCCCATACCTGGTATTTATGCCCGGACGAAAAGAGCTGAGAGGTAAAGCTTTGAAGTGAGCCGCACAGGAGTCGAACCTGTAACCTGCTGATTAAGAGTCAGCTGCTCTGCCAGTTGAGCTAGCGGCCCGCACTCAGTCCCAGTTTAGCAAAAGTTAAGGTGCCGCGCAACCAGCATTAGCGGGAACCAGGCCCGAACACCACCCCCGGAGCTCTATTCAAGGCTGGCTATTAAGTCCTGGCGGCACGTCATCCCGGCAGCCGTATCCAGAAAGTCCTTCAGCGAAGCTCTCCGGCTCCTCAGCTCTTTCATCTCAAGGCCGATGGGGCTGACCGAGGTCGGGCTGTCGGCATAGGTGCCGTGAAAGGCAAAGTAAGCCTGGTTCAGCTTCCGGATACGGTAACCCTCTGACACCAAATATTCACGCTTCGACTCCATAAATTCCTCGGCTTCCTCCACCTCCCCCCGGGCCAGATAGCGGTCAACAGCTCTTCTTATCTCTCTCATCTCGCGGTTAAAGTCAAATTCCGGTCCGGCCGGCGGCTGGGAACCCTCACCTGTCTCATCCTGGGAGTAATACTTCTCATATACAATAGCGCCAATCTCCTTGCTTACCATGCTCGCCACCGTTTCGTTCATGGTGGCAATTTCATAGTCCCGGGATATGCCGGTCAAGTCCAGTAGATACCGGAACCCCAGCGGCCTGAATGCCAGGTACTGGTGCAGCCACTCCTCGGCAGCGGTATCAATCGTAAACCGCAGGCTGGCATCATCGGTCACGAAACTGGGGTAAGTCGCGCCCAGGCCACCCAGCTCCAGCACCAGTGATGACACTCCCAGTTCATCAACCCGGGCTTCAATGTCTTCTACCTCCTCGAGGCTGAGTTCCTGGCGCAAGCAGATTTCCCTGATACTCTCTATCCTGTCCCGGGGCGAGACCACCAGTAAACGGGGAGGTTTGTCCAGCCTGAAATTGAGCGGGGGAAATTTGGAGATTCCCTGTCCGCTTAAGGCTTCCCTTATCTGCCCGGCCAACACCTCCTCCACCACCCCCCGCAACGCCACCTTTTGCCGCTTCAGGCCACCCAGTTCGGCTTCAAGTGCGACCAACTCGCCCTCTTCTCCGCTGTCAGTGACGGCCTCTATCTCCGCTTCCAGGGTTTTTATCTGCTCAACAACTGAAAAGTACTGCCTGACCTGCTCCGGGCCACCTGTAACTCCGGCTTCACCATCCCGGCCGGACTGTCCTATCGCACCCGATATGTTTTCAAGTTCCCAACCCATGATGCTGAAGCTATAGGGTTTCACAATTGAGTCCAGGCGGTAGTCAAAGTCACCGGCAGAAACACAACCGGCACTGAAGAGACAGAAAAACAGGCATACCGCGGTCGCCAGTCTCATTCTGGATTGCTGCTTACTCAACCTGATTCCCTATTTCTCGAGTCCTGCCTTTACCCGCTCAACTATCCGGGGGAGAACTTCACCCGTCTTCTCACAGAAGACAACATCCGAGTAGCGGTCATGGGGAGTCGGCGTCAGGTTAATGATAACCAGCCTGGCACCGTTGTCTTTGGCGATTAACGGCATCTGGGCTGCCGGATAGACCACCAGCGATGACCCGGCCGCCAGAAACAGGTCACAGCCGGCCGACATCGCCTCGGCCTCGCGGGTCTCCCGCTCCGGCATCGGCTGGCCAAAGGAAATCGTTGCCGGCTTCAGGATACCGCCGCAGTCATCACAGCGGGGAACCTTATCCCCGGAGTCAAGCCGGCTCTGGATTTCCGGGCGGGGGTACCTCTTACCACACCCGAGGCAAATAACCCACTTCAGGGTACCGTGGATTTCAATCACCTTTTCCTCGGGGACTCCCGATTTCTGGTGCAGGCTATCGATATTCTGGGTGATGATACCCTCCAGCTTGCCCAGGCGGTAGAGCTCGGCGATAGCAAAGTGACCGGCATTGGGTTCGGCTTCCGCTACCCCGGGCCAGAGAAGCCTGGAAAACTCCCAGTACTTCTCCCTCCCTGCCTCACTTGCCATGAAGGTCTGATAGTTAAGCTCAGCGGGGTCAAATCTATCCCAGATTCCCCCGGGACTGCGGAAATCGGAAACCCCTGATTCGGTGCTGATGCCGGCCCCCGTAAAGACCACGATTCGCGCTGACTCCAAAATCATATCAGCGCAAGTCTCAATCCTGTCCACCTGTAACCTCCGTCACTAAAGTTTGGGTAATCTCGAACCACAATGCTATAATAACCTTATTCTGCCCGAATGTTAAGTTCCGGCTGTTGGGAGGCATTTTGATGACTTACGGGGACAGCTTCAAGTGGAATGATTTTGTCAGGTCTGACCTCTCCAGACTCAAGGGCTTTGGTGCCAGCAAGTCCAGCGGACCGTTAAAGGACCTGAAGGCAATCGTCAAGCTGGACACGAACGAGAATCCCTACGGCTGCTCGCCCAGGGTGCGGCAGGCTCTGGCTGAATTCTCCTACCTGAATCTTTATCCCGACCCGGAGCAGGTCGAACTCAGAAAGCTGCTGGAGGTATATACCGGTATTGATTCCGACCACATCGTAGCCACGGCCGGAGGTGAGCAGCTCATTGAACTCATCCTGCTGCTTTTACTCGAGCGCGGGGACAGGGTAATAAACTGCGTTCCCACTTTCGATGCCTTCCGGCTCAAGAGTACAATGTACGGGGGGACAGTAGTAAATGTGCCCCGGGACGCGAACTTTGCCGTTAATGTTAAGGCAGTCAAAGCAGCCATAGATGATAGGACCAAGATTATTCTGCTGGCCACTCCCAATAACCCTACGGGAACGGTCACGCCCCGGGAAGACATCGTGGAGCTCCTCGATACCGGCGGGCCAGTACTGATTGATGAGGCATACTGTGAATTCAGTGGAGAAACGGCAGTGTCACTGGTCAACCAGTACGAGAACGCAATGGTCCTGCGCACCTTGAGCAAATGGGCAGCGCTGGCCGGTCTCAGGGTTGGCTACGGCATTTTCTCCCCTGAGCTTGCCAGCTACCTCCTGAAAATCAAGCCTATTTACGGGGTAGGCGCCCTGACCACGATAGCCGTACGGGAGTCCCTGGCCGATATCAACTACCTCATGGACAACGTTAAAGCCATCATTGCCGAAAGGGAAAGGCTTTTCCACGAACTCAGGAAGTTCAAGTTTCTCAAACCCTTCCCCTCACAGGCTAACTTCATCTTCTGTCACGTCCTGAAGGGCGAAGCGGCCGAACTCTGCCAGGCACTACGCTCGAAGGGGATACTCATTGGTTCCTTTAATATACCGCTCCTGGAGAATTCAATCAGGATAACCGTGGGAAAGCCGGAACACACCGATGTCCTGGTCAAAGCCCTGCGGGAAATAGGAAGCCACTTGTAGCCGGGACACGGCACCAATAATGCTTCTCTTCAGTCCTTACTCTATCCTTGCCGTAACCCTGGCCAGCTCCCAGGCATACTCATAAAGGTGCATCCCCTTGCTCATCGCAATCAGCCCCCCATCAGCAACCCCTATCTCGCTGGACATATACTCCTTTAAAAGCTGAATGCCAGCCAGGTTGGACGGAAAGCCAGCCCACAGGTCCCACGACCTGAAGTAGATAATAAAATCGAGCTTCCCATCACTGACCCTGGTGTCTATCCCCCTTAAACACGGCGGGTCTTTAAGAAATACAGACTTATCATCACCCACCGCCATAAACGCCTGGTTGGTATTATAGCCATCCTCCCGGTACATCTTGATTACCTGAGGTATCTGCTTTTCCAGGTACTGCCCATAGGTATATTGCTCCCCCTCCCGTTTGTGGGCTGTCATGAGGTAAGGAAGATAGCTTTCCACATATTCCATGGAGGTAGGAGGCGGCACCCCCTGCGGCACGGCCGGCACTAGCGGCCTTGCCCCCGGATTTCCCACCTGGACAACGACAAAATCAAGCTCTTTGCGATGCTGCCCGGCATAGCTTCCCCGCTCAATCCGGTACTCACGCCCTTCGGTGAGGGTCCGGCGCAGACAGAGAAACCATGCCTCAGAAAGGTCCCTGGCTTGAACGAACGAAATTTCCATTCCTCTCTCAGCTACAAAGCCCGGGTAAATTCGGGGCGAAGCAGAGACATATCCTTTTTGGCTAAAACCCTGTCTATCATCTCTATTACCTCCGCTTTCTGGCCGGGTAAGCGCACCTTGAGCGGCAGATAATTCGAGGCGTGATTGGCAGTGAAGAAGCAATTGGTAAAGTTAGAATTTTCTATCATCAGCTTGAGTTCTTCCAGCGACTGGAACGGTGAGATAAGGGAGAACCTGCCCTCCTTCCAGTCCTTGTGCAGCGGTGTCCCGGGAACCAGCATCAGGGTTAAGGCACCGGCAAAATCAGGGTCGATATCCGAGAGCACCCGGGCTGTCCTCAAGGCGTGTTCCCGGCTGCCCTCAACACCACCCAGCCCCAGCAGCACCGTGACCGAAAGGGTAATCCCCCCCTCCTTCAGTTTCCTTCCCGCCTCGACCAGCTGGGCATAGGTAGCGCCTTTCTTAACCTTTTTCAGAAGCTCTTCATCTCCCGTCTCCACCCCCAGATAGGCAATCTTGAGCCCGAGCCGGTTAAGCTCCTTGAGCTGGTCAACGCTCTTTATCAGGGCAGACTGAGGGGTAGCGTAGGTCCCGACCCTCTCCAGATAGGGAAACTTCTTGTTCAGATACTTCAGGACCTCCACCAGGCGCCGCTGGGGACAGATAAGAGCATCCCCTTCCTCCAGGAATACCCGCCTCACACTCCAGCTGTAATTTTGAGCCGCCTGGTCGATATCCCGCTTGATATCGTCAACGGGCCTTATCCTGAACTTGACCCCGATATAGGTGCAGCAAAAGGTGCACTCATTATGAGAGCAGCCGATAGTCACCGGGAGCAGCAGGCTACCGGCTTCACTGGGGGGTCTTATCACCATCCGTTCCCGATACATCAGATACTACCACTTCTTAAAAACGGCAAAAAATCTATCCTCATACTCATCGAACAGGCCCCAGCGGTCAAGCTCTCCCTTTAGCTTACCGGGCTCAACCTCACCCTGGGCAACCTCTCTGAACAGCTCATCAATCCTTACCCTGGCATCAAGCGGCACACCGCTGTCATCCATATCCAGGAGTCCCCGGCCTCCCATCTCCCGCAGATTGCCTTGAATAGAGCTCCTGGTCATTTTATAGATAAGCTTCAGGAGCGATACATCCCAGAACTCATCCTTGCCCTTTACAATAGAGGCTAACGGGTCGCCACGTCTATCAATCTCAGCATTTAGCTTATCTACTACCGAGGGCAGATTACCGGAGACGATGGTAAGCTTTCTCGGCTCATTACGGTAGGTATAAAACAGCCCCGGGGCATCAGCACCGTGCACCCCAACCAGCATATCAAAATACCGCTTCGCCTCGGTACTAAACCCCTCGAGGTGGGAAAGGTAGTAGGGGGTTACAATCCTCGGTCTCTCCGAGATTACCCGGCCTTCTCTGACCACTGTCTCGGTAACGTCCACAAACTCGGAATAAGCCGGCTCGGTCACCAAATAATACTGGATATTGGTCGTACCAAAGGTAGCCAGATTCCGCTTGGGCAGTCTCAGTATTTCCGTATGCTGGACGGCGTCAAAAATCCCCTCATCATGAATATCCATTCATTTCTCCATCAAACACGACCATCACGGCCTAAGGTATCGCCAGCAGCTCCTGCCGGCATTCATCCAGAAGTTTGAGATACTGGGAGTCCAGTTGAGCCAGCACCCTGCGCCACTCCTCGTGAAACTGGGGCTGCCTTTCCGCATCTATTTTAGCTCCCACTACCGGCCCCATCTGCTGCTGAAGCGCCTGACGCAGCTTGGCCTCAAATTCCGTCTTCAGCGTCTGATAAGCCTGCTTCCTCTGCTGCTCTCCCTGCTCCACATAGTGGCTGAAAAGATGCCTTATCTTACTATAGATATTCTCCACGCTGGCCTTGTCCTTCTTTAAGGCC
>JAUWPF010000044.1 GCA_030611745.1 Chloroflexota bacterium
AACTACTCCCTGTTCGGTAACACTTTGTTTTGACTCAACACGTGCGGTCATAATTGCTTGACAATAAATAGGGGGCTATGCTATGTTGTGGCAGCAGGGCTGAAGGTAGAAGGAGGACTCCTGTTCCGTCCCTTCAGGGGCGGTTTTTTAATTTGGCATTAAGCGGAGGCGGGGTATGAAAAGCGATATTGTCAAGCGGGGTATTGAGAGGGCTCCGCACCGGGCGCTGCTGCATGCCGTGGGCTGGAGGCGCGCTGAAATAGACAAGCCGCTTGTCGGCGTTGTCAATAGCTTCAGCGAGATTGTCCCGGGACATGTCCACCTCCGGGATATTGCCGAAGCGGTCAAGGCGGGGGTGAATAGTGGTGGGGGTATTCCCTTTGAGGTTAATACCATTGCGGTATGTGATGGCATTGCCATGAACCACCCGGGTATGAAGTACAGTCTTCCCAGCCGCGAACTGATAGCTGACTCGGTGGAAATAGTGGCTGAGGCCCATGCTTTTGATGCCCTGGTCTTCATTCCCAATTGCGACAAGATAATCCCGGGGATGTTGATGGCGGCGGTGAGGCTGAATCTGCCGGCTATCTTCGTTAGCGGTGGTCCGATGCTGGCGGGGCGTCTGAGCCGTAATAATGAGATTAAACTGGTTGACCTTAGTTCCGTCTTCGAGGGGGTGGGTAAGGTGACCGCGGGGAAGATGACCGAGGAGGAACTCGAGGAGCTTGAGGAGATTGCCTGCCCCGGTTGCGGCAGCTGTTCGGGGATGTTTACCGCCAATACCATGAATTGCCTGACGGAGGCCCTGGGAATGGGGCTGCCGGGTAACGGTACCATCCCGGCAGTAGACTCCAGGCGGGCTCAGCTGGCCAGGGAGGCGGGTCGGCAGGTGATGGCGCTTCTGGCCGATGATATTCGCCCCCGCAGTATCATAAATAAAGACTCCCTTGCCAATGCCTTTGCGGTTGATATGGCGCTGGGCGGCAGCACCAACTCGGTGCTGCACCTGATGGCGATTGCGCATGAAGCGGGGGTTGATTTCCCCCTGGAGATGGTAAATGAGCTCAGCAAACATACTCCCTACCTGTGTAAGCTCAGCCCGGTCGGTGATTATCACGTTGAGGACCTGGACCGCGCGGGCGGAGTTGCGGCGGTGATGAAGGAATTGGGGGGGCTGCTGAATCTGGAGGCAAGGACAGTCTCAGGCAAATCGGTGGCTGAGACCGTTGCCGGTGCCAGCGTCAGGGATGGAAATGTCATTCATACCACTGCCACTGCTCACTCGGCTACGGGAGGGATTGCTATCCTTTTCGGCAACCTGGCACCGGATGGCGCGGTGGTGAAAAAAGGAGCGGTAGCTCCGGAGATGATGATGCACCGGGGGCCGGCCAGGGTGTTTGACTCTGAGGAGGAGGCAACGGCGGCTATAATGCAGGGCAAAATAAAGCCGGGTGACGTATTGGTCATCCGCTACGAGGGGCCCCGGGGCGGCCCGGGGATGAGAGAAATGCTCACCCCTACCTCTCTCCTCAGCGGTATCGGGATGGATAAAGAGGTTGCCCTGATAACCGACGGACGTTTCTCGGGGGCCACCCGGGGGGCGGCTATCGGCCATGTCTCCCCTGAAGCGGCCAGCCGGGGGCCGATTGCTGCCTTGAAGGATGGGGATACTATCAGGATTGATATTCCTGACTGCAGGCTTGATGTTGAGCTTGGTGACGATGAGCTGTCTGGCCGCCTGGCCCGCCTTGGTGAGTTTAAGTCCAAAGTGGAGACAGGTTACCTCAAGTACTATGCCGAAAGGGTGTCTTCGGCCAGCACGGGAGCGGTGTTCGGTTGATAAGGAGGCTATTATGAAGATGAGCGGGGCTCAGATTCTGTGTGAGAGTATGGTGAAGGAGGGGGTGGAGGTTATCTTTGGCTTTACCGGGGGGGTGCTTTTGCCTTTGTATGATACCTTTCCTCAATATCCGCAGCTTCGCCACATTCTGGTGCGCCACGAGCAGGGGGCGGCTCATGCCGCTGATGGCTATGCCCGGGCCACGGGTAAGGTGGGGGTGTGTCTGGCGACATCGGGTCCGGGAGCGACTAACCTGGTAACCGGGATTGCTAATGCTTACCTTGACTCGTCACCCATGGTAGCCATCACCGGCCAGGTAGCCAGGCCCTTTATTGGCAGGGATGCCTTCCAGGAGATAGATATTACCGGTATTACCCTGCCTATTACCAAGCATAACTACCTTGTTCCTGATACCGGTTCACTGGCAAGGATAGTCAAGGAGGCTTTTCACCTGGCTCGCAGCGGCAGACCGGGGCCGGTACTTATTGATATACCCCGGGATGTTTTCGTTGACGAAGTTGAATTTCACTACCCGGCCAGGGTGAATTTGCCGGGCTATAAACCAACGCTCGAGGGGCACCCGGCGCAGGTTAGGAAGGCGGTAAAGCTTATTAATGAAGCCCATCAGCCGGTTATTATTGCGGGCAGAGGGGTAATTATCTCGGGGGCATATGATGAGCTTAAGTATCTGGCGGAGACGGCCCAGGTACCGGTGATAACCACCCTGCTGGGTATCGGCTGCTTTCCCGAGAGTCATGTTTTGAGTTTCGGCATGCTGGGTATGCATGGCATGGCTTATGCCAATATGGCGGTTAGTGCCGCTGACCTTATTGTCGCTATCGGAATGAGATTTGATGACCGGGCTACAGCCAGGACAAGTGCCTTTGCTCCCCATGCCCGCATTATTCATATTGATATTGACCCGGCTGAGATTGGTAAGAATGTCCGTGTGGATGTCCCTATAGTCGGTGATGTCAAGCTGGTGTTAAAGGCCCTGAACGAACTGGTCATTTCCAGCGAGCATGTTGCCTGGGTGAGGCAGCTTGACGATTGGCGTCAGGAGCACCCGTCGGTTGAAATCAGGGATAGCGAAGGGCTCCTGCCCCAGTTTGTAATTCGCAAGATATACGAAGTAACCGGGGGCGAAGCGATTGTGGTCACCGGGGTCGGGCAGAACCAGATGTGGGCTGCCCAGCACTACTGGTATAACAGACCGGCCAGCCTGATTTCATCGGGTGGGCTGGGGACGATGGGGTTTGAGCTGCCGGCGGCGATGGGAGCCAAGGTTGGTCGTCCCGAGGATACGGTGTGGTGTATCGCCGGTGACGGCGGTTTTCAGATGACCATTCAGGAGCTGGCGACCATAGTTCAGGAGAAGATAGCGGTGAAGGTGGCCATTCTGAATAACGGTTACCTGGGGATGGTGAGGCAGTGGCAGGAGATGTTCTACCAGCGCCGGTATGTAGCTACACCTCTGTCCGGGCCGGACTTTATCAAGATTGCCGATGCCTACGGTATCCCGGCGCTGAGGGTTACCCGCCGGGAAGAGGTGGTCCCGGCGGTTGAGCAGGCGATGGCGGAAGCGGGCCCGTTTATCATTGATTTTAAGATAGAACCGGAGGAGAATGTTTATCCGATGGTACCGCCGGGAGCGGCGGTGGCTGAAGTCCTGGAGGAACCTGAGAAGGGGGTGGCAGTATGGCCGCGACGAAGCACACCTTAGTTGCCCTGGTGGAGGATAAGCCGGGGGTGCTTAACCGGATGGCAAGCCTGTTTAGAAGGCGCGGCTTCAATATTGAGAGTATTGCGGTAGGCCACAGTGAGCTGCCTCACCTGTCCCGCATGACTATCGTTGTCGATGGGGCAACTACCATGGTGGAACAGGTCAGGAAGCAGCTGGATAAGGTGGTGGATGTGGTCAAGGTGTCGGACATTAGCGGGGATGACATGATTGCCCGGGAGCTGGCGTTGATTAAAGTGTACGCTACTTCTGCTACCCGGAGCGAGATTATTGAGATTGTGGACATATTCAGGGCAAACATCGTGGATGTTTCCCCTGATTCGCTGACAATTGAGGTTACCGGCGATGAGGACAAGGTTAATTCCCTGCTCAACCTGCTGCGTGGTTTTGGTATCAAGGAGATAACGAGGACCGGTCGCGTCGCCATGTCCCGGGGCACTCCCGGTCCGCTGGCGGGGGGAGGGCGAACGTCCCGGGCTAAAGAGCGGAAGTCATCCTGAGGACGGCTTTTTAAAGGGAAATTAAAGTAAAGGAGACGGGTTATGGCTGAGATATATTATGAGAGTGACACTGATTTGAAATTGCTTGATGGCAAGGTGATTGGCATCATCGGCTACGGAAGCCAGGGGCATGCCCAGGCCCAGAACCTCAGGGACAGCGGCTGTCAGGTGATAGTGGCTGAAGCTGAGGGGAGTGAGGGGTGGAAGAATGCCACAGAGGCCGGTTTTGAGGTATTGGCGGCGGATGGGGTAGCCGGCAGGGCTGATATCATCATGATGCTGGCCCCGGATACCCTGCAGCGGAGCATCTACTATAGCTCAATTGAGAAGGGCCTGAGAGCGGGTAAGATGCTGATGTTTGCGCATGGCTTTAACATCCATTACGGCCAGATTACCCCACCGGCGGATGTCGATGTTACCATGATAGCCCCCAAGTGTCCCGGCCATATGCTGCGGGAGCTTTATACTCAGGGTGTCGGGCCTCCGGCGCTGGTGGCAATTGAGCAGGACGCTTCAGGTAAGGCATTGGAGATGGCCCTTGCCTATGCCAGGGGCATCGGCTGCGCGCGGGCCGGCGTGCTGGAAACCACCTTTGCCGAGGAAACGGAGACTGACCTCTTTGGAGAACAGGCGGTGCTGTGCGGGGGGGTCTCCGCACTGGTAAAAGCCGGTTTTGAGACACTGGTCGAAGCTGGCTATCAGCCGGAAATAGCCTATTTTGAGTGCTTCCACGAGCTCAAGCTCATCGTTGACCTGATGTACCAGGGAGGCTTGAACTACATGCGCTACTCGGTCAGCGATACCGCTGAATATGGCGACTATACCCGGGGGCCGCGGATTATTGATGATATGGTCAGAGAGGAAATGGCGGAAATCCTGACCGAGATTCAGGATGGCACCTTTGCCAAGGAATGGATTTTAGAAAATCAGGCAGGCCGCCCGACCTATAATGCCCTGAAGCGCATGGATGAAGAACACCTTATCGAAGAGGTGGGCGAGGAACTGCGCCAGATGATGCCATGGCTGAAGAAATAGACTTCCTGAAGGAGGGATACAATGGCTGGCGAAGTAAAATCGGCTGCACAGGCTACAGAAATAGCGGCTTCTTTTCTTAAAAAATATTACTTTTTCTTGCGCCCGATTAGTGCGCTGAGAGAAGACACTACTTGGATAGTTAAAATTGACGTCGGTGCTTTACAAGAGGAGATAGCTGAAATTAAGATAGATGCCTTGACGGCAGATATTGCAGGATATACATTTCCTAAGTAAGAGAGGATGAGATTTGGACGCTAAGAGAAAAGTTGATAAGTATGTAAGGCAGAGCTTACATTATTTGGGGAATGCCTCTAGATTTATTGATGCTGGTGATTCGGCAAAGGCAAGTGAGTTTTTGTGGGGAAGTATGGCTCAGGCGCTAAAAGCGGTGGCGGCAAGTAATGGGAAACTCTTGAGGAACCACCGTCAGATATGGAATTATGCTGAGAGCTTGACCAAAGAACTAGAGGATAAGAGTATTTATGATGCCTTTCTTCACGCAAACTTTTTGCACAGTAACTTTTACGAGTCAGAACTTGAACTAAAAGATGTTCGTAGGTTAGCGGAGGATATAAGAATAACAGTAGACAAACTACTCAGCCTTATTTCGCAGGAGGCCTAAATATGGACAGGGTAATTATCTTTGATACCACCTTGCGGGATGGGGAGCAGGCGGCGGGGGGGACGCTTAATGTCCAGGAGAAGCTGGAGATAGCCAGGCAGCTGGAGAGGCTCCGGGTGGATATTATTGAGGCAGGATTCCCCATCAGCTCTCCGGGCGACTTCGAGGCGGTCAGGCTTATCGCGAAAGAGGTCCGCACCCCTGTAATCTGTGCCCTGGCGCGGGCTCACCCGGATGACATCGACCGGGCCTGGGAAGCGGTCAAGGAAGCCGCGCACCCGCGTCTCCATGTCTTTCTCTCCGCTTCGGATATTCATCTTCTCCACCAGCTGAAAAAGAGCCGCGAGGAGATTCTGGAGACTTCCCGGGAAATGGTGGTCAGGGCGAAGCGGTATACCGATGATATTGAGTTTTCGCCAATGGATGCCAGCCGCACCGAGCCCGAGTACATCTACCAGATTCTGAAGGCGGTTATCGATGCCGGGGCGACCACGGTAAATATTCCGGACACGGTAGGCTATGCGATACCTCAGGAATTTGGCCGGTTGCTGGAGGGAATTTTCAAGAGTGTGCCCAATATCGGGCGTGCCGTGGTTAGCGTCCACTGCCATAATGACCTGGGACTGGCGGTGGCCAACAGCCTGGAGTCTGTTAAGCGCGGGGCAAGGCAGGTGGAGTGCACCGTCAATGGTATCGGCGAGAGGGCGGGGAATGCCTCGCTTGAAGAGATTGTAATGGCCATCAAGACCCGTAATGACTTTTTCGGGATGACGACCAATGTTGACACCAGGCAAATCTACAGGTCCAGCCGGCTGGTGAGTGAGCTGACCGGTTTTACGGTCCAGCCTAATAAGGCGATTGTTGGTGCCAATGCCTTCCGCCATGAGTCCGGAATTCACCAGGATGGTGTCATCAAGATGCCGATAACCTATGAGATAATGGACCCGAGGACGGTGGGTATCCCGGCTTCGAGCCTGGTGCTGGGCAAGCTCAGCGGCCGGCATGCCTTTAAAGAACGGCTGGCGGAGCTGGGCTACAGCCTGGGTGAGGAAGACCTGAAGCGGGCCTTCTCCACGTTCAAGGAGCTGGCTGATAAGAAGAAAGGGATTACCGACCGGGATATTGAATCCCTTGTCGCCGAGGAGCGGCGCACCGTATCTGAGGCCTATCACCTTGACCGGGTCCAGGTCTCCTGTGGGGACAGGGGTATTCCCACCGCTGCCGTCGAGCTTACCGCTCCCGATGGGCAGGTTCTGGCTGATGCTGCCCTGGGCACCGGTCCGGTGGATGCGGTATATAAGGCGATTAATAGAATTGTGAATGTACCCAATGTGCTTGTCGAGTTCAGTGTCAAGTCGATAACCGAAGGCATCGATGCTATTGGCGAAGTGCTGGTCAGGATAGAGAGCGGGGGTGTAACCTATACCGGGCGGGGGGCAGACACCGATATTATTGTCGCCAGCGCCAAGGCTTATATGAATGCCCTCAACCGGCTGCTCTCGGCCGGAAAGTAACTGCCTCATCCTATCAGGTGAGTGCCTGTCAGGGTTGGCTCCTTAAGTTGTCCCGGGGAAAGGAAGGTAGATGACTTTAGTTGAGAAGATACTTGCGGCTCATACCGGTAGGAAGAAGGTAACCCCCGGCGAGTTTGTAAATGTCGCCGTAGACCTTGTCCTGGCCAATGATATTACGGCCCCTATCGCGATAAGGGAGTTTCGGCAAATCGGGGCGGGTAAGGTCTTTAACCCTCAAAAGGTGGTGATGGTGCCTGACCACTTTGTGCCCAATAAGGATATTGCTTCCGCCGAGCAGGCGAAGCTGATGCGGGAGTTTGCCCGGGAGCAGGGAGTAATCTATTTTGAAGTGGGCGAGATGGGCATCGAGCACGTGCTTCTGCCCGAGCAGGGGCTGGTGCTGGCGGGAGACGTGGTTATCGGCGCCGATTCGCATACCTGTACCTATGGTGCCCTGGGTGCCTTTGCTACCGGCATGGGGTCAACCGA
>JAUWPF010000030.1 GCA_030611745.1 Chloroflexota bacterium
AGCGGTAGATAAACAGCCAGGAAGTGGCCGCCCACCGGGCCGGCTTCCAGCTCGCCATCAATGCCATCGAGGAGAGCACCCTTCACGCCGCTATCACCGCCCTCGAATACGCCCGGAGCCACTCAGACCAGGCCGGCCGGCGCCACCGCATCGAGCACTGCTCCGAATGCCCTCCTCACCTGCTTGAGCGGCTGATTGCGCTCGGAGCGGTGGTTGTTACGCAGCCCCCCTTCATCTACTATAGCGGGGAGAGGTACCTGGCCCAGATACCGGCCGACCGCCTCAGGTGGCTATACCGCATCAAGTCCTTCCTCAGCGCCGGCCTGGTTACCGCCGGCAGCTCAGACTCTCCGGTGGTCCCCGATAACCCCCTGGTGGGCATCTATGCCGCCGTCACCCGGCGGGCCGAAACCGGGCAGGAGCTCCTTCCCGGGGAGGGTATCACGCCGCAGCAGGCACTGGCGATGTACACCACAAACGCGGCCTATGCCTCCTTCGAAGAAGATATCAAGGGCTCCATTACCCGGGGTAAGCTGGCTGACCTGGTAATACTAAACGGAGACCCTACCCGGCTGGCGCCGGAGCAGATAAAGGATATCCGGGTGGAAATGACCATTATTGGCGGTAAACCGGTAGAATTTTAATCAAAACAGGAGGTCTGGTGAAGAGGACCGGGCTCTTTTTTACCTATTTTCAGGGGGAAAGGCTAAAGGACTTCCCCGGGGCGCTGGACGGCATTCTGGATAAGGAGAATGTGTCCTACTACGACGCCGTTTACGACCGCCGTGACGGGCTTTACTACCTGGAGCCGGTAGCCGAGGAAACGCTGCTCAAGGTACACTCCCGGGAGATGGTAGCAGCGGTGAAACTGACCGGGGACTACGAGTCGGCGATGTATTCAGCGGCGGGCACCATCCAGGCAGCCCGTGAAATCCGGCAGGGGAAGATTGATAACGCCTTTGTTTTTACCAGCTTCGGCGACCACCATGCCGGCAGAAACTTCTACGGGGGGATGTGCTACTTCAACGGCGCCGCCCTGGCCATCGCCACCCTCAGGGAGAAAGGGGTAAAGCGGTTTGCCATCGTGGACACCGACTGCCACCACGCCAACGGCACCAGGGACATCTTTTTAACCGATGATGATGTCCTCCACGTCTGCTTCTGCTGCCAGGACTACTCGGATGAGCATAATAATATCGACGTCGCCATCCCGAATCGCACCTCGGATGAAGAGTATCTTGCCCGGCTGCGGCAGGAGTTTATCCCCCGGGTCACGGCGTTCAAGCCCGAGTATATCTTCTGGGAATTCGGCTACGATGCCACGCAGGGGGAGTACGGGGATAAGGGCCTGAGCCGGGACTCTCATCTCGGAATGGCGAGACTCATCAAGGAGGCAGCCGATAGGGTCTGCCGGGGAAGGCTGATTACCATCCTGTGCGGGGGCTCGGGGCGAGCCGTGGCAGCATACACCATTCCCCGCATCATAGACACCCTGGCTGAGCTGGGAAGATACCGGTAGCTAGAGGGCAACCCGGTAGCCAGTCGCTCCCCAACCTTGAGAATGGAGCTGCTTTAGCTGCCGCAGGCGCGCTTGAAACGGGACCGAGGTGAGCTCCCCGGTGGACATTACTATCCCATCTTCCCTGTTATCTGTGTAGTAGCCGCGGCGCCGTCCTACCTCGGTAAAGCCATACTTCCGGTAAAGGTTCCGGGCGACAGTATTGGAGGCACGTACCTCCAGGGTGAGGACCCGGGCCTTTAGCTCCGTAGCCAGGTTGATAACGACCATCAGCAGCAGTTCACCCACTCCCTGACGGAGGCAGCTTTTCCGCACCGCAATATTGGTAATATGGGCTTCACCGGCCATTATCCAGAAACCGGCAAAACCAACGGCGTATTCCCTGGTCTTCACTTCATCGCCAAAGAAACGGTCGTGGTCAAACAGCCCCCTCAGCCGGGCTGCCAGCCGGGAAAAGCCTCCCCCGGGCCCGGCCTTCGCCGCTACTTCCACCGTCTTTCCTTCATCGCAGACGATGATATAGCGGGCCAGGCGGTTTGAAAGCTCACGCTGATAATTAACCGGCGGCCATATCGTGGGAAAGGCTTCACGGTCAATCTCCGCAACCTGCGCAACGTCTTCCCGGCGCATCATGCGCACACAGTACACTCGAGGCTTCTCCTTCAGTCAGGCTCTGGCAATTGTAACATATTCCGCTGCCTGCGGGTACGCGAAGGGGGAACCCGGCTTGTTCGAAGAACAGGGCATAAGCGACAGCCGCCGCAAGCTATCTTTTGGCAGTTTTATTCGTTATACTAAGTGCACCGGATAACGCCGGTAAGATAGCAGGGGGGTTGTCAGGTGCAAAATGAGGAGAGCCTCGTCCAGCGGGCCAGGCAGCACGACCAGGAGGCTTTCGCCCAGCTATATGAGGAATACTTCGACAAGATTTACCGCTATGTGGCTCTCAAAATAGGAGACAGAACAGAGGCGGAGGATATGACCCAGCAGGTCTTTGTTAAGGCCCTCCGGTCCATTTCTTCCTTCAGGTGGAAGGGAAGACCCTTCTCCGCCTGGCTGTTCCGCATTGCCCACAACCTGATTGTTGACCACCTGAGAAAAAGGTCAAGGCGGGCTACCGTCCCCCTGGCCGAGTCAATGCCGGCCGGTGACGGGGACCCCCAGCAGGCAGTCGAGCGGAGGCTGGATATCGACCGGCTGGCCCTGGCTACCCGGCATTTGACCGAGGCGCAGCGCGAGGTGATTTCCCTCCGCTTCGCCGGTGAGCTGCCTATTGCCCAGGTAGCCAGGGTGATGGGTAAAAATGAGGGAGCGATAAAGGCCCTCCAGCACAGCGCCATCGCCGCCCTGCGCCGGGCGCTGAGGACACAAGGTAATGAAGAGTAAAGAGTTCGATAATATCCTGGATGAATGCCTGGAACGGCTGCTGGTTAAAGGGGAGACTATTGAGCAGTGCCTCCAAAGCTACCCGGAGCAGGCAGCCGAGCTCGAGCCACTGCTCCGGACAGCCCTGGCGGCCGGGAAGGCAGTGGACTTTCAGCCCCGTCCCGAGTTCAGGGCTAAAGCCAGATACCAGTTCCGCGCGGCGCTCCGGGAAATGGAGGGGGGAGGCAGGCACTCCTTATTCGGCTGGTTCCCGCGGTGGGCAACATCGGTAGCTATCGTCCTCGTCGTCCTGGTGGCCGGCAGCGGCACCGTGGCAGCCGCAAGTAACAGCATGCCCGATAGTCCCCTCTATTCGGTAAAACTGGCGACAGAGCAGGTGCGGCTAGTGCTAACCCCCTCCCCCCTGGGTAAGGCAGAGTTCTGTGCCAGCCTGGCCGACAGGAGGGTAGAGGAGATTCTGTATGCCGCCGGGAAGGGCAACCCCCGGCAGGTAGAGCGGGTCACCCGGGAGCTGGATGTTTGTCTTACCAGGCTCAGCAGCCTGGCCTCATCTCAGGGGGAAAAAGGCGGCGTGACGCTGGCGCCGGCCCCGGCACCAGCCGAGGTAGCACCTGAATCGACTGATGGTGGAGAGAGGACCTATTCCCATGGGAATAACCAGCTCAAGCTCAAGCTTGCCCTGAAGCATCATGCTCAAAGCCACCCCGCTGCCTTGAGAGAGAAGCTGAAGACGGTGCCACCGTCAACCCGGGCGGCCCTGCTGCGGGCCATCGCAGTATCAGAAGACGGCTATGAGAAAGCCCTGAAGGCTCTGGACTAGGCGGCGCTTCCCTGCCCCCGACTTCCCCTTCTATTTGGACACAAGCCAGCGGCGGCACTTCCGGATAACCACTTTTCCAAAAACTATCCCGCTTCCCCCTAACCAACCGGTGACTTTTACGTTATAGATTAGTAGAGTCACGTTAAAGAGGAGGTAACAGGTGGGACTACCGATAGCAATCTTAGCGCTGGCGGCAGTAATAGCGATAACCATGACCGCCAGAGAAAGGGCCAAATTAGAGGAGGTAAAGGCAGCACGATGAAGACACTAAAAATAGCTCTCGCACTGATACTGGGGGTGGGCCTGACTATAGGCACCGCCCTTCCCGGGCTGGCCGCCTGGGGTGAGCCAGGCAATATGGATAAGCCAGCGCCCGGTATGGTACGGGGCAGCATAATTAGCCTTGGCGAGGAAAGCTTCGTTATCCAGTCCGGGAAAGAAGCGCTTACGATAAGGGTAAACGGGGAGACCAGCTACTTCAAGGCAGCTCTCCCCCGCGGGTTGGCCGCCGCCGCCCGGCAGCGAATGGAGCTAAGGTGCCAGAACCAGGAGGGGACAGAAGCTATGGCGCCGGTGACGCCGATGAGGCTAAAGGCGAGAGGCAGAGTGTTTCAAGCAGAGAACGGGGGTACCCCCGGGCCCCGGCAGGCAAACCTGAAGCGGCTTCACCCCTTCGGTGAAGAGGTTACCTTTGGTGATATTGCCGTTGGCGACAGGGTGGTGGTACAGATAGCTGACGGGGATAGCCAGCTGGCAAAAAGGGTGCTAATCATAGAGCCGGCTGAGTGAGCTAGCCGGCGTAACGTTCCCATTCACTGTAGACACAGCCGCAGTACTGCTGGCGGTAAAGGTCGAGTGGCTTGGTCATCCGCCGGCTATCCGAGTAGCGCTTCCTCAGGTCGGCATAGAGAAATGGTATCCCCTTTTCCCCGGCCAGCTCGCTGCCGATTTCCCGCAAGAGGTCATGCTTCTGGTGAGGGCTGATGAGGAGGGTAGTGGTAAAGGCGCTGAAGCCCATCTCCCGGGCCGTTTCCGCCGTTTTTGACAGCCTGAGCTGGAAGCAGTACCGGCAGCGCCGGGCCTCACGCCCTACTACCTGACGGAAGTAGCTGACTATGTCATAGCCCTCATTTACTATCAGCGGTAAACTCATCTCCCGGGCCAGAGACTGCATTGCCTCGAGTCTGTGCTGGTGCTCCATATAGGGGTGAATGTTGGGGTTATACCACAGGGTGCTGACCTCATACCCCTGTTCCTGCCAGTAGCGAACGGTATAGGCAGCGCAGTGGGCACAGCAGCTATGAACCAGAAGCGAACTCTGTCCCATGGTAGCTATCTTCTCTCAGAAAAGGGGGTGCTGGGGAGACTTCTCTTTATTGTATGGCAGCCCCAGGTGCTCATAGGCAAACCGGGTGACGATGCGTCCCCGAGGCGTCCGTTCCAAAAAGCCCAGCTGCAGAAGGTAAGGCTCATAGACATCCATAATAGTATCTGCCTCCTCGCTGATGGAGGCAGCGATGGTATCCAGCCCCACCGGACCGCCGCTGAAGCGGTCAATGATAGTATGCAGTACCTTGTGGTCTACTTCGTCCAGACCGATGCTGTCGACCTCAAGCCTGGATAGCGCCTCGACTGCCACAGAGCCGGTAATGATACCATCAACCATTACCTGAGCGTAGTCCCTGACCCGCTTGAGCAGCCGGTTAGCTACCCGCGGGGTCCCCCTTGCCCGACGCGCTATCTCCTTCAGGCCTTCGGGCTCGGCTTTCACATGGAGGATGCGGACGGAGCGGTTGAGGATGCTTTCCAGAAACGCCTGGTCATAGAAGTCGAAGCGGTAAACAGCGCCGAAGCGGTCGCGCAGAGGCGGACTCAAGAGAGCAAAACGGGTGGTAGCGCCAATGAGGGTGAAGGGAGGCAGTTTCAGCCGCAGACTCCTGGCACCGGGCCCCTTACCGATGATGATGTCCAGTCCGAATTCTTCCATCGCCGGGTAGAGCACTTCCTCCACCGCCCGGTTCAGGCGGTGGATTTCGTCAATAAAGAGGACATCCTGACTGTGGAGATTGGTCAGGATAGCCGCCAGGTCTCCGGTGCGCTCTATTGCCGGGCCGGAGGTAACCTTGACATTAACTCCCATCTCCGCAGCAATAATGTAAGCCAGGGTAGTCTTCCCCAGACCGGGGGGGCCATAGAGCAGGATATGGTCCAGTGCTTCCCCTCTGCCCCTGGCAGCGGTGATAGCTATCTTCAGGTTTCCCTCTATCCTGACCTGCCCGACGAAATCATCAAGGTGCCGCGGCCGGAGGCTGGCATCAAGCGGTATATCCTCAGTGCCCGGTTTTCCCGATACGATGCGCTCTATCTCAGATTCCCTCCCGTAGACAACTTTACTGATTATACCATATCTTTAATTAGGAGCAACCTTCAGCAATAGTAGACACCCACGGGCAGAGCCCGTGGCACTTTACATGTCAAGCTTCGCCTGACGCCCTTCGGGTCAGTATCAGTAATAGATTAGAGCCGCTCTATTGGAATAGAGCGGCTCTACTAACCAACCGAAAACAGATACGCTTACTGCTGCTCACCCGCGATAGGGTTCGGCTCTTCCTCGCTGGCAACAGGGCCCGGCTCCGGCTTCTCGCCAGTGATAAGGCCTGGCTCTTCCTCGTTGACAGCGGGGCCTGGCTCCGACTCCTCTTCAGACGCCTGGTAATGAGCCGGAATCAGCTTACCAATAATCACATTTTCCTTGAGTCCGACCAGCCTGTCGAACTTGCCGTAGATTGCGGCCTCGGTGAGCACCTTGGTCGTCTCCTGGAAGGAAGCGGCCGCCAGCCAGCTATCAGTATTCAACGAGGATTTGGTTATCCCCATCAGCACCGTCTGGGCAGTGGCCGGCTCACCCCCTTCAGCCAGCACCTTGGCATTTACATCCTCGTAGCGTGACCTTTCAATCAACTCTCCGGGAATAAGGCCGGTGTCGCCCGATGACTCAATGCGAACCTTGGTCAGCATCTGATGAACGATAACTTCGATATGTTTATCGTTTATACTAACCCCCTGGGAGCGGTACACCTTCTGCACCTCGTCTACCAAGTACTGCTGAGCCGCTTCTCTCCCCAGGGTGCGCAGGAGGTCCTGAGGATTAATAGAGCCGTCAGTGAGTTGTTGTCCTGCCGCTACCCTGTCCCCGGTTTTAACCCTGATATGGGCCGTAGCCGGAACAACGTACTCCTGTTCCTCCACTTCCTCATAGCTGATTGATAGCTGTTCGCCGCTAATAGTTACTTCACCCGCGACCCGTGCCAGGACAGGTTGAGCTTCAGCGGTCACGGCCACCGATTCTGGTTCAACTTCAGTCGGAGGAAGGGCTAACGTGGCTCCCGCATCTACCCACTGACCGGCCTCAACAGCAGTCTTGAACCCCGCCGGCAGTGAATATTCGTCATGGTATACATCGGAGCTGGTAATTCTAATCTTTATCCCATCCTTGTCGTCAATCACCTCAACTGCCCCGTCTATCTCCGAGATGATAGCCTGACCCTTGGGGGCTCTCGCCTCAAAGAGTTCTCCTACCCGGGGCAGACCACTGGTGATATCAAGTCCGACCACCCCGCCGGTGTGGAAGGTGCGCAGCGTTAGCTGGGTACCGGGTTCGCCGATGCTCTGGGCAGCGATTATACCCACCGCGGTGTCGAGGTCAACCAGACGCCTCCGGGCGAGGTCCCGACCGTAGCAGCGTTGACAGACGCCATACCTGGACTGGCAGGTGAGGGGGGAGCGAACATAGACGCTGGTTATCCCGGCAGCGGTGATCCGGCTAACTTCCTCCTCATTAATTTCCCCATCCCTCTCAACGATGATTTCTCCGGTCTGAGGCTCAACCACCTGAGCCGCTGCCAGCCGGCCGATTATCCGCTCTGCCAGCGGCGGTAACAGCTCCCCTGGTTTCGGCTCAGATATCCATACCCCCTCGGTAGCACCGCAGTCCTCCTCTCTGGTGATAACATCCTGGGCAACGTCAATCAGGCGTCTGGTGAGGTAGCCACTATCTGACGTCCGCAGTGCGGTATCAGCTAACCCCTTGCGGGCACCGTGGGTTGAGATAAAATACTCCAGGACGGAGAGCCCTTCACGGAGGCTTGACTTGATGGGAAACTCAATTATCCTGCCGGCAGGGTCGGTCATCAGGCCCCGCATCCCTGCCATCTGGCTGATCTGGGAAATATTTCCCTTCGCTCCTGATGTTGCCATCATGTAGACGCCTCCATAACGGTCAAGGGTGTCTGAAATGGTATCGGTAACCTTATCGGTAGTTTCCATCCACACACCTACGGCGCTACTGTATCGCTCGTCATCGGTGATTAAACCCTGATGGTACTGCCTCTCAATGATAGCAATCCTCTCCTCCGCCCCTTCCAGCAGTTTCGCCTTGCCCTGAGGAACCTTAATGTCAGAGGTGGCGATGGTGGTCCCCGACTTGGTGGCGTAGTAAAAGCCAAGCTGCTTGAGGTTGTCCAGTACCACCGCGATGTCTTCAAGGCTCAGTAACTTATAGGAGTCATTTACGATTTGCTTTAATCGCGACTTATCAATTACCTCATTTATAAAGCCCAGTTCCGGGGGCAATACACTATTGAAGACAATACGACCCGCACTGGTCTTAATCCTCTCCCCACCCCCCTGCTGCCACCTGACCTCGATATTAGCTCTGAGGTCAATAGTATCAAGCTCATAGGCGAGCCTTGCCTCTTCAAAGCTGCCGAAAAGTCTGCCCTCGCCCCTGGCTCCGGGGCTAATCTGGGTCAGGTAGTAACAGCCGAGAACCATATCCAGGGTCGGGGTCACTACCGGCTCACCACAGCTCGGCAAGAGCATATTGTGGATGCTGAGCATCATCTCCCTTGCCTCTTTGACCGCAACCCTGGAAAGGGGAACATGAACTGCGATCTGGTCGCCATCAAAATCAGCATTGAATGCAGAACATACCAGGGGATGAAGTTGAATGGCACTGCCATCAATGAGCACTGGCTCGAACGCCTGGATGCTGAGCCGGTGCAGAGTAGGAGCCCGGTTAAGCAGCACCGGACGCTCCTTGACCACCTCTTCGAGGATGTCATATACCTCAGGACTGGACTTCTCCACCAGCCGCCGCGCGCTCTTAATGTTGTGGGCAAGCCCTTGAGCCACCAGATGGTGCATAATAAACGGTTTAAATAGCTCCAGTGCCATCCTTCGGGGCAGACCACACTGGTGGAGCTTGAGCTCGGGCCCAACAACAATGACCGAACGTCCACTGTAGTCAACCCGTTTGCCCAGCAGGTTTTGACGAAATCGGCCCTGCTTACCCCGCAGCAGGTCAGAAAGTGACTTAAGCCTATGATTGCCGCTGATGGAAACGGCCCGTCCCCGCCTCCCGTTATCAATAAGAGAATCTACTGCCTCCTGGAGCATCCGCTTCTCATTGCGGATAATAATCTCCGGCGCCCCCACCTCCATAAGATGGCGCAGCCGGTTATTGCGGTTAATCACCCGCCGGTAGAGGTCGTTAAGGTCGCTGGTGGCAAATCTACCCCCGTCTAACTGAACCATGGGACGAAGGTCAGGGGGCAATACCGGGAGCACGGTCAGGATTATCCATTCCGGTTTATTGCCACTGCGGCGGAACGCCTCCACAACCTGCATCTGCTTGCTCGCCTTCTTGCGACGTTGACCCGAGGTAGAGTGGATTTCTTGAAGCAGCCCGCTGCGCGTTTCATCAAGATTAATATCCTTAAGAAGCTTCAGAACAGCCTCGGCTCCCATACCGGCGTCAAAGACTTCACCATACCTCTGTTTGAGTTCGTGGTACTGACTCTCGGTGAGAAGGGCACCCTTACGCAAGTCTTTCAGCTGTTCTATTTCAGCGGAAACCCCTTCCTCAAGCTGTGTTTTCTCCTCCAGGGAGTTGCGCCGCAGCTGGTTTACTTCCTCTACCGTCGCCCCATTTTGCTCCATATCAGCAATCTCAGTTTCACCCGCACTCTGGCGCTCGGCTACCTGCTGCGACATGCTTTCCTCAAACTGCCTGAGCGCCTCCTGGCGAGCCTCCTCGTCTATAGAGGTAATGATATAATGAGAGAAGTACAGAACACGCTCCAGGCTGCGGGGGGAGGTGTCAAGCAGCAGTGCCATCCGGTTAGGTATCCCCTTGGAAAACCAGATATGGCCCACCGGACATGCCAGTTCGATATGGCCCATGCGCTCCCGGCGTACCTTTGCCCGGGCTACCTCAACCCCGCACTTTTCACAAATAATCCCCTTGTAGCGTATCCTCTTGTACTTACCGCAATAGCATTCGAAGTCCTTGGTCGGGCCAAAGATTCTCTCACAGAAAAGCCCGTCTCTTTCTGGCTTCAGGGTACGGTAATTGATAGTCTCTGGCTTGGTTACCTCACCGTAGGACCAGCTCCTGATCCGGTCCGGCGACGCCAGGGAGATACGGACAGCGTCAAAATCGTTAACTTCAAGCATTCTCCTCTACCTCACTCTGAGACAGGTCCTGACCTTCAGACGCTGTCTCCTCTGCTTCCTTCTCTACTGCTTCCTCTGCTTCTTCCTTTACCTCTCCCTGTACCTCTTCCTTTGCCTCTTCCTTCGCCTCTGCCTTTACCTCTTGCTGTACCTCTTCCTTCGCGTCTT